>CAZKTK010000114.1:5118-8409 GCA_964555535.1 uncultured Rhodospirillaceae bacterium | reverse complement strand
ATATGGGCCGCGAAATGGCCCGCCTCGAAATTGGCGGACGGCTTGACCATCTGTACCGAGCCCGCCACCGAGCCGTCCACATAGCCCAGCAACAGCACGCGCTGGGGCACCAGGATGACGCCGCACCAATAGGCCTCCAGGCGGTGGCGCGGCGGCGGCGTGACCCAGCCGAAGCCGATGCCGTCCTCGATCGCAGCAACGGTTGCGGAACAGAGATCGGCGAGCTCGCCGCGCGCAAACCGTTCCACCTCGCCGACGGACAAGGTCGCCATCACGGCCTCCAGGCAAGAAAGTTGGCGATCACGGCAAGGCCCACCTGCTGGCTCTTCTCCGGGTGGAACTGGGTGCCGACCATATTGTCGCGCCCGACCGCCGCGGTCACCGCGCCACCGTGATCGACCGTCGCCAGGCGCTCGCCGTCGTCGGCCACATCGAACGCATAGCTATGCACGAAATAGCAATGGGCACCAGGCTCGACGCCGGCAAAGACCGGATGCGTGTGCTCCAGGGCCAGCGCATTCCAGCCCATATGGGGCACCTTCAGCGCCGCATCGGCAGGCTCGAGATGGGACACCTCACCATCGATCCAGCCGAAGCCGTCATGGCTGCCGTGCTCGAGGCCGCGGCTCGCCATCAGCTGCATGCCGACACATATGCCAAAAAAGGGCCTGCCGGCGCCGCACACGGCCTCTTCCAGCGCCTCGCGCATGCCGGGCAGGGCCTCGATGCCGGCCAGGCAATCGGCGAAGGCGCCGACACCCGGCAGCACGATGCGGTCCGCGGCGGCAACCTCCCTGGCATCGGCCGTCACGACGATGCGCTCCGCCCCGCCGGCACGCTCGAACGCTTTGGCGGCGGAGCGCAGATTGCCCGAGCCGTAATCGATAATGGCGACGGTCATCAGCCGGGCACCATCCCGGGCGCGGGCCGGCGCTCGGCGACCGCATCGAAAAAGCGGCGGTCGGCCTCGATACGGTCGCGGCCAGAAGCCAGGCCGGCCATCACCCAGCCCCGGCGCCGGTAGACCTCGCGGCGCCAGTCATTGCCGCTGCAGCCCACATAGACATTGAACAGCAGCAGGGCGACGGCCGCGACCTCCTGCTGCAGCCAGCCTTCCATCGCCGCCGCCTCGATCAGCAGCGGCACCGCCGCCAGCACAACCGCGATCAGCCAGAGCCCGTGATAGAGCGCCCACAAGGCACCGAAAAGGAATGCCCAAAAGGAAAACCCCTCGCGCACCGCAACGGCGTCGACCAGCGGCGTTTCGCCGGGCTTCATGTGATAGGTGTAGAGGCTGACGGCCATGGCTCAGCCTTCGGCCGCGCCCGAGCCCAACACCCCCTTCGTCGAGGGTACCTTGGCCGCCGCCCGCTCGTCGATCTCGACCGCATTGCGCAAGGAACGCGCCAGGCCCTTGAAGCAGGATTCGATGATGTGGTGGCTGTTCTCGCCGTAGAGGTTCTCCACATGCAGGGTCGCGCCCGCGGCCTGGGCGAAGGCCTGGAACCACTCCTTGAACAGCTCGGTATCCATCTCGCCGACCTTGGGCCGCGGCAAGTTTACCCGCCACACCAGATAGGGCCGCTGGCTGAGATCGATGGCGACGCGCGTCAGGGTCTCGTCCATGGGCACCGTGGCCTCGCCCCAGCGGCGGATGCCGACACGATCGCCGAGCGCCTCCGCCACCGCACCGCCGATGACAATGCCCGTATCTTCGGTGGTGTGGTGCTGGTCGATGTGCAGATCGCCTTCGGCCTTGACCGCCAAGTCGATCAGGCTGTGCCGCGAGAGCTGCTCCAGCATGTGGTCGAGAAAGCCGACACCGGTCGCCACCTCGTAGCGGCCCGAGCCGTCGAGATCGACTGTCACTTCAACCTTGGTCTCGCGCGTTGCGCGCTCCAGCGTAGCCTTGCGCATCGGAGCCTCCTGGATATTGGCGCCGCCCTTGTATCAGGAACCGCCACTTGACCCAAGCCGCCGGGTGGCCAATGTAAGGCCTATCGAAGGACAGGATCTCACATGACATCCACAGACGACGGCCTTTGGCACGGCACCACCATCCTGTCCGTGCGCAAGGGCGACAGCGTGGTCATGGCCGGCGACGGCCAGGTGACCCTCGGCCAGACCGTGATCAAGGCCAATGCCCGCAAGGTGCGGCGCCTCTCGGACGGCAATATCGTGGCGGGCTTCGCCGGCGCCACGGCGGACGCGTTCACCCTTTTCGAGCGCCTCGAAGGCAAGCTCGAGCAGTATCCCGGCCAGCTGACGCGGGCCTGCGTCGAGCTCGCCAAGGACTGGCGCACGGACCGCTATCTGCGCCGCCTCGAAGCCATGCTGGCCGTGGCCGATCCCGACATCTCGCTGGTGCTGACCGGCACCGGCGATGTCCTCGAGCCGGCGGACGGTCTTATCGGCATCGGCTCCGGCGGCTCTTTTGCCCTTGCTGCCGCCCGCGCCCTGATCGATATCGACGATCTCGATGCCAGGGCCATCGCCGAGAAGGCCATGGGCATCGCCGCCGATATCTGCGTCTACACCAACCGCGAAATCATCGTCGAAAGCCTCGGAGAGAGCGCATGACCGAATTCAGCCCGCGCGAGATCGTCTCCGAACTCGACCGCTTCATCGTCGGCCAGCACGAGGCCAAGCGTTCCGTTGCCATCGCGCTGCGCAACCGCTGGCGGCGCATGCAGCTCGACGACGACCTGCGCGAAGAGGTGCTGCCCAAGAACATCCTGATGATCGGCCCGACGGGCGTCGGCAAGACCGAGATCGCCCGCCGCCTTGCGCGCCTCGCCCAGGCGCCCTTTGTCAAGGTCGAGGCGACCAAGTTCACCGAGGTCGGCTATGTCGGGCGCGACGTGGAATCGATCGTCCGCGATCTCGTCGAATCCGCCATTGCCATGACCCGCGAGCGCCTGCGGGCCACCGTTCGCGCGCGCGCCGAGGCGGCGGCGGAAGAGCGCGTGCTGGATGCGGTCTGCGGCGACAAGGCCAGCGCGGATACGCGCCAGAAATTCCGCAAGATGCTGCGCGAAGGCACCCTCGCCGACCGCGAGATAGACGTCGAGGTGCAGGAGACCGGCATTCCCGGCATGCCCACCTTCGACATTCCCGGCATGCCCGGCGCCTCGATGGGCATGATCAACATCAACGAGATGCTGGGCAAGGCCATGGGCGGGCGCACCAAGACCCGCCACATGCGCATCGACGAGAGCTACGAAGTGCTGATGGCGGAAGAGAGCGACCGCCTGCTCGACGAAGAGCGGGTGGTGCGCGAGGCTATCGCCA
>CAZKTK010000114.1:0-5108 GCA_964555535.1 uncultured Rhodospirillaceae bacterium | reverse complement strand
GGTGGAGCAGAACGGCATCGTCTTCCTCGACGAGATCGACAAGATCTGTGCCCGCACCGAGAAGATGGGCGCGGATGTCAGCCGCGAAGGCGTGCAGCGCGACCTGCTGCCCCTGATCGAAGGAACGGTGGTGGCGACCAAGCACGGCCAGGTTCGCACCGACCACATCCTGTTCATCGCCTCCGGCGCCTTCCACCTTTCCAAGCCGGCCGATCTGCTGCCCGAGTTGCAGGGCCGCCTGCCGATCCGGGTCTCGCTCGATTCCCTCGACAAGGACGACCTGGTGCGCATCCTGCGCGAGCCCGAGAACAGCCTGATCCGGCAATATACCGCACTGCTCGGCACCGAAGAGGTCACCCTCGACTTCACCGACGAAGGCATCGAGGCCATCGCCAGCCTGGCGGCCGAAGTCAACAGCGGCGTCGAGAACATAGGCGCCCGGCGCCTGCACACGGTAATGGAGCGCCTGCTGGAAGAGATCAGCTTCACGGCCACCGACAAGCCCGGCACCAGCATCACCGTCGACGAGGCGTTCGTGGAAGAGAACATCGGCGACCTGGTGCGCAACGCGGACCTGACCAAGTTCATTCTTTGAGCGAAGAGCCAATTTGCGACTCGCGAACGGCGCCTGGGGAGCATCTACGGCAGATTCGTTCGGAAATTGTCCGGAGCGGTGAACCGGTGCTGACTTGGGATGAGGTGAGTCGGGAGGTGACCGAGCGTCGTGTCGATGGCTGGGCACGCTCGGTCAGCACCACGTTGAGCCTCGTCGGCCACACCGACTCTTCGGGCAAAAACGACTACAACCAGGCCCTCTCGGAGCGCCGCGTGGAGCGTGTGCGCAGCACCTTGGAGGCCGGCAACATCGCTGGCGCACGCATGTCAGCGAGCGCCCGCGGCGAAGAGGATCTCGCGGTCGAGACCGGCGACGGCGTTCGCGAGCCGCGCAACCGCCGGGTGGAAATCACCATCGATTAGGGTGAGCCACATCGCTTGATATGGGCACCGTCGGCAAAACGCCGGCGGGGCCTTTTTTTGCACCTCGCTCCGCGGCAAGGAACGGCGCCGGCGTGTTGATCCCGGGCCAACGCGGTGTATGTCTTAGACTGGCCTAATCGAGTGTCGCATAATGGTGGGTGAGCGGGACATGCACAAGCCCGAGTTGCACCGGAGCGAGCAGCGCTTCCGTATCCTTGTCGAAAGCTCCATACAAGGGATCATCGTGCATGCGGGCGTGACGCCCATATTCGCCAATCAAGCCATCGCCGACATGCTCGGCTATGACGACCCGGACGACATGCTCGCCTCCGGTTCCATCGAACATTTCCTGCAGCCCGGTGCATTCCGTAAGATTCGCGAACTCGCCGCCGCCACGAAACGCGGCACCGCCTTGCCCCGAATTGTCGAACTCGAGATGCGCCGCAAGGATGGAACGGCAGCTTGGGTGGAAGTGCGGCCCGCGATTGTCGAATGGGACGGTCAGCCGGCAACGCTCGCTACCATCGTCGACATCACCGAGCGCAAACGCCACGATGATGCGCTGCGGGCCAGCGAGCAGCGCTTCCGCACCTTGGCGGAAGGTTCCATCCAGGGCCTCATCGTCACCGTCGACGCGGTGCCGGTCTTCGCCAACCAAGCCTTTGCGGACATGCTCGGCTACGACAGCCCGGACGAGGTTCTCACCGTAAAGTCCACAAGAGAATTCCTGCACCCCGCCGACACCGCTCGCGCCCTCGATATCCGCGCGAAGATCATGCGCGGCGAGCCACGTCCGGATGTCTTCGAGATGCACGCACTGCGCAAGGACGGCTCGACCATATGGATCGAAGTCCGACCCACCTTGGTCGTGTGGGACGGAGAGCCCGCCATACACTCGGCCGTGGTCAATATCAGCGAGCGCAAGCGCGCCGAAGAAACGGTGCAGCGGATGGCCGCCGCCATGGAGAACGTCTCCGAAGTCGTCTCGCTTTACGATTCCGACGACAGGCTGCTGCATTTCAACAAGGCGTTTCGTGAGGTCAATAGCGCCGTCATCGACAAGCTGCACATCGGAATGACGTTCGAAGATCACATCCGGGTCGTCGTCGCAGCGGGGCTGATACCCGACGCCGAGAGACGCGAGGAAGCGTGGCTGAAGGAGCGGGTTGACCGGCATCGCAATCCGAAAGGACCGTTCGAAGTAAGTCGTCAAGACGGCAAATGGCTGCTCACGAACGAACAGCGCCTGCCCGACGGCGGTACGATCTCGATCACCGTGGATATCACCGAACGCAAGCAGGCCGAGCAGCAGTTCGTCAAGCAAAGGAATTTGCTTCAAGCCATCGTAGACTCTGTTCCCGCGATCATCACCGTCAAGGATCGCGACTTGCGCTTCCTCATGGTCAACAGGCGGCAGGCCGAGGAGTTGGGGTGTGCGCCGGAAGAGGCGATCGGCAAGCACAGGGACGAATTTCCACGCCGCGGCATTCAGCCGGAAGAAGACCGGCGATATACGCAGGAGCAGTTCGACCACGAGCGGGAAGTGTTGGACACCGGTCTGCCACGACTATTCCACGAGGAATCCTTCACTTACGACAGCGGAATCGTTGAGCAGCGCCTGGTCAGCAAGATTCCCCTGCACGATGTCGACGGTGCTATTTATGCAATACTAACGGTCGCCCTGGATATCACCGAACGCAAGAACGCCGAGGATGCCCTTCGTCAAGCCCGGGACGAGTTGGAAGCCAAGGTCGAGGAGAGAACCGGCGCGCTTCAGATGGAAATCGCCGAACGCAAGCTGGCCCAGGAGGCTGCGACCCGAGCCAATCAGGCCAAGTCGGAGTTTCTGTCATCGATGAGCCACGAGCTGCGCACGCCGCTCAACGCCATTCTCGGCTTCGCCCAGTTGTTGCGCGACTATCCGGACCGACCGCTGAGCCACGAACAGAAAAGCCATATCGATCAGATAGTCGACGGCGGCAATCACCTGCTCGGCCTGGTCAACGAGGTTCTCGATCTGTCGCGGATCGAGTCCGGGCACCTTGCCCTGTCGCCCGAGCCGACCGACCTGGCACAAGCGGTTCGCGAGAGCCTGGTGCTGGTCCGGCCCTTGGCGGAGAAGCGGGATATCGCCGTCACGCTCGCCACGAATGGCGACCGGGGCCTCTTCGTGCAGGCCGACCCGAACCGGCTCAAGCAGGTCCTCCTCAACGTCCTCTCCAACGCGGTGAAATACAACCGCCCTGAGGGCCTCGTAACGGTCGAGGCCACGGCCGTCAACGGCAGCACGGCACGGGTCGAGATCAAGGATTCCGGGCCGGGCATTGCCGCCGACGCACACGATGAGGTGTTCCGCCCCTTCTCGCGCCTCGGCGCCGAAGCCTCCAAGATCGAAGGCACCGGTATCGGCCTGACCATCAGCCGCCAGCTCGTGGAAGGCATGGGCGGCACCCTCGATTTCACCAGCACCCCCGGCGAGGGCAGCACCTTCTGGTTCGAGTTGCCGCTCGCGGAAGCGGGTGTCGCAGCTGGGGGAGAGCACTGACGCTGGCCGCGAGATCAGCGCCCTTTCCGCAGCAACACATAAATCGCGCCGCCGCCGCCATGGCGGGGCTGCGCCTGTTCTATGGCAAGGATGCGCCCGGCATTGGGGGCTTCGGCGAGCCAGCGCGGCAGCGCCTGACGCAGGACGCCCTCGCCGCGCTCGCCCTTGCCGGTGATGATCAGCAGGCAGCGCCGCCCTGCCGCCTGCTGGCCGGCGATGAAGGCGTTGAGCGCCCGGTGGGCTTCGCTCTGGGTGTGGCCGTGCAGATCGAGCCGCGCTTCGATCTCGGTCTGGCCGCGGCGCAGGCGCTGGGCGCTGCGCTTGTCGAGGCCGGCGGTGCGCCCGGGCTGCACGGGCGGCGGCTGGGTCAGGGGCCGCGGCGCTCGGCTCTTGCTCGGCGCCGGCAACTCGTCATCCGGCGGCAGGGCGTCATAGGCATCATCGTCGAGGCGATCGGGCAGGCGCGCGTCGCCGCGCGTGACGTGACGCCACAGCGCCAGGTCCTCTGCCGTCAGCCCGGGGCGGGCACCCTGCCCGGGCGGCGCGCCGCGCCGCTCACGCCGCCCCTGGCTCATCGACGATCACGATATGGAGGCGGCGCGGGCCATGGGCGCCGAGCTCGATCTTGAGGGCGATATCGCCAGTGCGCGACGGCCCAGTGATCATGCTCACCGCGCGCGGCAGGTCGCCGGCAGCGCGCAGGCGGGCCATGGCATCGTCAAGGGTGCCGACCAGACGATCGGCGCGCAGCACCACGACCGCGGTCTCCGGCACATAGCTCGCCATGTGCGGATTGTCCGCATCGGCGCACATCACGAGGCTACCGGTCTCGGCAACGCCCGCCGAGGCTTGGACCAGCGCCACCAGATCGCTGATGCCCGGAGTGCCGCGGCGCACCTCAAGGGTGGGCTGGCTGCCCCAGGGCACGGCATCGAAATCCCCATCCGCCGTCGCCATAATCTCGGCCGGCAGGTTCTGGCTCGCCAGATAGTCGCTGACGGCCGACGGCAGGGCCGCCATGTCGGGAATGCGTGTTACCGTCGCCGCGACGGCTTGCGCGAGCTCCGTGAACAGCGCGATGCGCGCCTCGCCCTCGATCTGCCCGCGCGCCGGAATCGGCGCCGGGGCGGGACGACGGCCGGGGGCGGCACCGGGCTTGCGCCCGATGCCGGCGCGCACCTTGCCCAGAATGTCTTCGCGGGCGCTCATTTGCGGGCCTTCCATTGGCTGTGGAACGAGCGCGCGGCGGGTGCCGGCATGTCGCGCACCGAGGTCCACCCCCCCGCCAAGGGCAGGCGCGAGATGCGGCCGCCGCGCGACAGCATGCGCATGCCCTTCGCGGCCATGGCGCTGGCCAGGCGATAGGGACCCGGGCGGCGCGCCAGCCATCGCCAGACGGCGAGGCCGGTGCGCTGGCGCGGAGGCTGCACCTTGGCCTCGAACTCCTTGCGCCGCCATTCGCGCATCAGCTTGGGCAGCGGGATGCGCATGGGGCAGACGGATTCGCACTTGCCGCAGAAGGTGGAGGCATTGGGCAGGTGGCGGGCGCGCTCGATGCCGACCAGGGCCGGGGTCAGCACGGCAC
>CAZKTK010000113.1:0-8438 GCA_964555535.1 uncultured Rhodospirillaceae bacterium | reverse complement strand
AAATCATCGCCGCCGTCAAAAGAGGGTACCAAGCGTTAGATTCTATCCACTAGGTTAAGGTCTCCAGGACGGCCTCGCAGCGCTCTGCAGTGGCGACCGCATCAACCGTATGGGCGAGATCACGCGCTTCTTGAAGATATTCTCGTGCTTTATCGTAGCTTTTGCCCGCCTGTGCCAGTAGGCCAAGATCCATTAGCGCCCAAGCGAGATAGGATGTGCATTCACGCTCCCGGAATCCTTTCTCTGCGATCGCTAGCTCATGCTGAGCTTTCGATTTTGCGAACGGGGCTACTCGAATGACAAATCCAATATTCTTGAGTAAAGTCTGTATCGAAGGCTTCTCAGTTCCTATCGCTATATTAAGATAAATTTCCCCCAAAAATAAATGTCCGAAGGGTATTATCGCTGAATCATACTCCATTTCTTCATAAGTTTTGACCATTTTCGATATCCAATTTAAACTTTCTCCAAATCTTCCTAATAATACTTGGGAACGCCCGTAATGGTATTCCATCAACATCAAAAACGTAGTATATTCATTTGATTTTAACTTTTCTCTTACGCTCGAAATAATATCATACGCCTCTTTGGCTCTACCAACCATGCTTAGTGCAGATCCCTTAGTGCCTTGGATCATAAGCTGCACGATGGGTGGCAACGTAATTTCAAGCGCCTCGTCACATTTTGAAATCGCCTCCTCAGGAGCGTTATTCCAGATATCGATCGATGCAATCAGCAGGCTCTCGAGAGAGCCCGGCACTCCAAGGTCGCCGTCCTTGAAAGAAACCACGCCATCATCGATGCTTACATCGCCCGTATCCAAAAGATAGCTTGCGAGTTCTTCGACAAACAGTGGGTTTCCACTAGTTTGCTCAATCATTGCTCGACTGAGCCGCTCAGGCAGGTCAGTCGCTCCCAGCCGACCCGTCGCCAAACGTGCCGGATCCAGGCCTGACAAGCCGCCGAGGGTCATCTCATCGACGGTTGGCGAGGCATTCCACGGCGGCGTGTATTCTGGACGGTAAGTGCATAGAACCAAAAGCGGCAACGAATCCTGGGTCTCCGCTATCCATGACAGAAAGGTCTCAGAGGCGCTGTCAATCCAATGGATATCCTCGACCAACATCACTGTGGGCGACAGCTGACATCGCGCGCGCAGAATGCTTTGCAAAGTTTCGCGCGTACGAATACCAATCACTTCGGCATCGACCTTGTCGAGCGTGTTGCCGGTGTCGGCGCCAACCAAATTCGCAAGGTACGGAATGTGTCGCTCGGCGGGCAGGTTCAGGATATTGAACCTCTCAAGAAGCCGCTCTGTCAGCACGGAATTTTCATCGTTGGTGCCGATCCCGAACGAACGACGGAGCATATCCACGAATGGCAAGAATGGTGTTGTACCCCCATCTGAGGTGCAATGACCTTGAAGAAACACAGGTTGCGTGCCATTGGTGCGTTCGCGGAACTCGTGGAGGAGACGGGATTTGCCTATCCCTGGCTCTCCACAGATATGGACAAGCCGTACGCTACCACTCACTACGGTCGCCCAGATCGCCTTCAGCTTATCCAGTTCGTCGTTACGGCCTACCAACGGTGTCAGTCCGCCACTCGCACGGGCCTCAAATCGGCTAATTCCAGGCCTCAACCCCTCAAGGCTATAAACCTCTTGGGGCTCTGTTTTGCCCTTCAACACACGTCGGCCAGCGAACCGCGTTTGAGCCTGGCCAGCGACTAGCTCGCGCATGGTCGCACTGATCAGAATCTGCCCCGGCTCAGCACTCGATTCCAGACGGGAGACCAGGTTCACCGTGTCACCAACAGCCCGAAATTCCATGCGATGATCGGTACCGATCCGACCAACAACTGCTGGGCCAGTATGGATCCCTATACGGATTTGAGGGTGAACTCCGTGCGAGGACTCATATTCGTCAGCAAAACCTTCAATACGTTCGACAATATCAAGTGCAGTTTGGCAAGCTCTCTGCGGTGCGTCTTCTTGGGCGACCGGCATACCGAAAACCGCCATTAGCCCATCACCGGTTAAATCATGGACAGTACCCCTATTATTCTCGACCGCCTGCATCATCTGTTCGGTGATCGGACGGATCAGTTGATAAAGGGCTTCTTCGCCAAGGCGCTCCGCTAAGGGGGTGTAGCCCACCATATCCACGAAGAGCACTGTAATCTGACGTCGCTCAGCCTCCGGCCTTGCCGACTTGGGTTCCGCCTCACTCATGGTGCCAGCCCCCACTGCCCCTGTAGTCGCGCGAACTTTCTACCATTATTGTCATAAAGCCGTAATCGCCAACCTCTTGGCACTGCCAACCGCACTGGAATCATCAACTTAAAATAGCAACCACCAGGCCGCAATGAACGACCGCTTGTGGCTATAGCTGTCATAAGCTCGCGCATCGCTTAAACGGCCTCTATAGCCTCGAGAACAGACCATCGGCAGTCACTGGACCCGGCGTTTAGCGCCCAAGCCCTCCTGGATCGCCAGGGCGGCGCGTACGGCGCCGTTGGTGGTCTCGAAGACGGCACCAGTCGCATCCACCACGCGCCCTCTGTCGGCCTCGACGTGGTTTCTGAAAACCTTGCGGGCGCGATCCAGAAGTCTGACCGTGGCTTGCTCGTCGTCGGCCATGAGGCGCGAATAGCCGACGGCATCGGCGGCGAGGATCGCCGCCACGCGTTCGGTGATGCCGTCTTCAGGCGCTTCGTCCGGTCCCCTGTCGTCGCCCTCGCTCACGCTCTGCAGCCTCCCCCATGGCGCGCGGTACCACGATGGTAGGGATTCTGCAGTGCCCTTGCAATGAACGGTGGAAAAGCCCGATGACGGGCTTGCTCGGGGACGCTACCCCAACAGGCTTTGCAGGCCCGCCAGGCCATCGCTGAAGGCGCCTTCCAGCATGGCGGTCATCTCGGCTTCGGCTGCCGAGTCGCAGGCGAACTCGCACGACCAGGTGATCTCGCTGCCGCCATCGGCGCCGGGGCCGATCTGCATGCGGCCCATATAGTTCTCCAGGGGCAGCGGGGACTCGGTGATCGAATAGGTGAAGACCCGTTGGGCCTCGTCGATGCTCTCCACCTTCTCGAAGACGAAGGCGCCCTCTCCCAGGCCGCATTTGCGCACCGCGCCGACGCCCGATCCCTCGACCTCGCAGGTCTGCACGATAGGCACCCAGCGCTCCAGGCCGCCGACCGATCGAATTTCCTGCCAGGCCGTGTCGGGGGCCACGGCTATGGTTCTGGTAACGCTCACGCTGCTCATGGGGCTCACTCCGGATACTGGTTTGTCGCCCGGCCAAGGGAGCAGACTGGCGCCACGGGCGTCAAGAGCCATGGCTAGTCTCCGCCGGCCCTGGTAAAACCCGGGGCATCATGTTCAGCGGCCTGCCGAATATCCTCACCCTGTCGCGGATCCTGGTGATCCCGATCTTTCTTGCCGCCTTCGCGCTGCCGGCGCCGTTGGCCAACTGGGTCGCCTTCGCACTCTTCGTGGCCGCCTCGCTGACCGACTGGCTGGACGGCTTTCTGGCGCGGAGGTTAGGCCAGACCAGCGAGTTCGGCCGCTTTCTCGATCCCGTGGCGGACAAGCTGCTGGTGGCAGCGGCGCTGGTCATGCTGGTGGCGGACGGGCGCGCGCCGGCGATTGCGGCGCTGATCATTCTCTGCCGCGAGATCCTCATCTCGTCCCTGCGCGAGTTTCTCGCCCGCGAGGCGCTGAAGCTGCCGGTGACCATGCTGGCCAAGATCAAGACCGCGACCCAGATGACCGCGCTTTGCATCCTTCTGGTGGGCGAGGCGGCGCCCGGCGTGGGACTTTCGGCAACGCTCGTGCTCGACGGCGGCGCCTGGCTGTTGTGGCTGGCGGCGCTGCTCTCGATCGGCAGCGGCTGGGGCTATGTGCGGCACGGTGTTACCCTGATGCTTGCCGCCGACAAGAATAACGACAAGAACGACAAAGGAGTGGTGGACTCGTGAAGGTAATGGGAATCAGCGGCTGGAGCGGCAGCGGCAAGACGACCCTGGTAACGCGCCTGCTGCCGGAGCTGGTGGCACGCGGGCTCACGGTCTCGACGGTGAAGCACGCACACCATGAATTCGACGTGGACACGCCGGGCAAGGATTCCTACGAGCACCGCGCGGCGGGCGCCTCGGAGGTTCTGGTGGCGTCTGCCAAGCGCTGGGCGCTGATGCACGAGCACCGCGACGAGGCCGGCCCCGAGCCGCGCCTCGACGAGTTGCTGGCGCGCCTCGGCGAGGCCGACCTGGTGCTGGTCGAAGGCTTCAAGCACGAGGGCCACGACAAGATCGAGGTCTGCCGCGAAGGCTCGCGGCGCGAACCGCTCTATCCCAACGATCGCTCGGTTGTCGCCGTGGCCAGCGACCGTCCCCTGCCCGATGCCGGGCGCCCCGTGCTCGACCTTGACGACGCGTCAGCCGTTGCCGACTTCATCTGCCGGCATTGCGGCCTGGCGGAGCGGGCGGCGTGAGCCAGCTCAGCAACGATTGCTTCGATACCGACCAGGAGATGCTGCGGCTCGACGAGGCGCTGGCCCTCATCGAAAGCCGCATGGCGCCGGTGGCGGGTAGCGAGACGGTAGCCATCGATGGGGCGGCGGGGCGCATCCTTGCCGCGGACGTAACGGCCAGGCACGATGTGCCGCCGCACGACAATTCCGCCGTCGACGGCTATGCGGTCCATCACGCCGATCTCGACCCCGACGGGCCGACCCGCCTGCCCGTGACAGGACGCATTGCCGCCGGCCATCCCTTGGAGAGGCCGGCGAGGCAAGGCGAAGCGCTGCGCATCTTCACCGGCGCGGTGATGCCGGCGGGTGCCGATACAGTGCTGATGCAGGAGGATTGCACCCTCGACGGCGGGATCGTGACGATCCCGCCGGGCATCGCGCCAGGCGACAACCGCAGGCTTGCCGGCGAGGACCTGCGCCGCGGCGCCACGGTTTTGCATGCCGGGCGGCGCTTGCGCCCGGAAGACCTCGGCCTCGCCGCGGCGTCGGGACATGCCGCGGTGGCCGTGCGGGTACCCTTGCGGGTGGCGCTGTTCTCGACCGGCGACGAGCTGCGCGATCCGGGTCCGGACCTTGCGCCCGGCGCCATCTGCGACAGCAATCGGCACATGCTGCACGGGCTGCTCGCAAGTCTTGGCTGCGCCGTCAGCGATCTCGGCATTCTCGCCGACCGGGCCGAGAGCGTGCACGAGGCGCTTGCAGCCGCCGCACCCGCGCACGACCTGCTCATCACGTCCGGCGGGGTCTCGGTGGGCGAGGAGGACCACGTCAAGGGCGCCATCGAGAGCCTTGGCGGGCTCTCCTTCTGGCGCCTCGCCATCAAGCCGGGGCGGCCGCTGGCCTTGGGCCATATCGACGATGCCGGGCGCACCGTGCCCTTCGTCGGGCTGCCCGGCAATCCGGTGGCCGTGGCGATCACCTTTTTCAGGCTCGCCCGGCCGCTGATCCTGCGGCTCGCCGGCGCCAGCGAGACGGCACCGAGACTGTGGCGGGTGCACACCGGTTTCGAGATGAAGAAGAAGGCGGGCCGGCGCGAGTTCGTGCGCTGCCGCCTGGAGCCTGGCAAAGACGGCGTTCCGGTGGCCAGGCAGGCGGGGGCGCAGGGCTCGGGCGTGCTCTCCAGCCTGTCGGCGGCCGATGGACTGGTCGAACTCGACGAAGAAATGACTTATGTTGCGGCAGGCGAGGCAGTGGACTTCCTGCCCTTCGCGGAGGTGAACTGAATGCAAATACTCTATTTCGCCTGGCTGCGGGAAAAGGCGGGCGTTGCGGAAGAGGCGGTGGAGCCGCCGGCCGAAGTGGCGACCGTGGCAGAGCTGATCGAATGGCTCAAAGGCCGCTCGCCGGGCCATGCGGAGGCCCTGGCGGACACGTCCGCCGTGCGCGTGGCGCTCGACCAGGAATATGTCCCCTTCGATACCGCCATCGCCGGCGCCCGCGAGGTTGCCCTGTTTCCACCGGTGACCGGGGGCTGAGACCGTGATCCGGGTGCAGAGCGAAGCCTTCGATGCGGGCACCGAACTGGCGGCGCTGACCGAAGGCCGCAGCGATATCGGCGGCGTCGCGAGCTTCATCGGCCTGGTGCGCGACATCCATGGCGATGCCGCCGTCGGTGCCATGACCCTCGAGCACTATCCCGGCATGACCGAGCGCAAGCTGGCCGAGATCGAGGCCGAGGCGCATTCCCGCTGGCCCCTGCAGGCGAGCCTGATCATCCACCGTTACGGCCGGCTGGAGCCAGGCGATCCCATCGTGCTGGTAGCCACGGCCTCGGCCCACCGCGCGGCGGCGCTGGAAAGCTGCCAGTTCCTCATCGACTGGCTCAAGACCCAGGCGCCCTTCTGGAAGCGCGAAGAGACCCCCGACGGCGAGGCCGCCTGGGTCGAGGCGCGCTCCAGCGATGATGCTGCCGCGGCGCGCTGGCAAACGGACAAATCCGAAGCCGCCGAATAGCATGACACGGCTGCTGGCAGCCACGGGCTGTGCGCTTCTTTGGCTTGCGCTGCCAGCCGCGGCCGGCGAAGCCAGCCTCGATCTGCGCTATCGCCTGGAGGTCGTCGATCAGGCCTCGAAGCCGCGCCGGGCGCGAGCCCATACCATCCGCGCCCGCCTGGGCTATGAGACCGGGCCGTGGCATGGCTTTAGCGCGCGCCTCGAAGGCGACGCGATCCTGGCGCCGGGCAGCGAGCGCTACGACACCCCCATCACCCCGCGCGCAGACCTGCCGCGCATCAACGACGCCGAAACCCACGAGATCAACCAGGCCTGGGTGGCCTATGCGCCACGGTCGCAGACGCGCCTCAAGCTCGGCCGCCAGACCCTGTTTCTGGGCGCCGACACCTTCGTTGCCAGCGCCCGCTTCCGCCAGAACCAGCGCACCTACGATGCCATTACCCTGAGCGAGCGCGGCCTGCTGCCCGACACGCACCTGCAATACGGCTATCTCTGGCTGATCGACAATGTTTCGGGCGAGGACGCGACCCACGGCGACTGGAACACCAGCAGCCATTTCGTGCAGATCGACTATGGCGGTCTTGCGCCGGTCGATCTCGGGGCCTACGCCCTGCTACTCGACATCGACCACTTGCCGGCACAGTCCTCGAAGACCTTCGGCGCGCTGGCCGGCGGCAGGTGGGAGTTCGATGGCACCACGCTGCTCGCCCGCGGCGAATTCGCCTGGCAGGGGGATTGGGCGCACAATCCGACAGACCTCAGCGAACGCCTGCTGATCGGCGAGGCCGGTATCGGGCGCTGGGGCCTCTGGCCAATGCTCGGGTTGCGCCAGCAGACCGGCAACGGAACGGTCGCCTTGCAAATGCCCATCGGCAAGAAGCACGGCAACCGCGGCTGGGCGGATGTCTTCAACACCAACCCTGCGGCGGGCCTGCTCAATGTCTATGGCGAGGCCAAACTCAAGCTCGGGCAAGCCGACTGGCTCGGGCTGGATGTTGCGGGCACGCCGTTCGAAAGCCTCGAACTGGTCGCCGCCCATCACCGCTTCTTCGACGACCGCGGCGCCACGAACTATGGCCACGAGACCGACCTCCGCCTGCGCTTCAAGCCGTTGGACGGCGTGACCGTATCCCTCGACTACGCCGACTACCGCGCCGCCGGCTTCGGCGTCGATACGCGCAAGTTCTGGTTTTCCGTGACCGTGAAACGCTGAGCGTTTTCAACCGGCACCACTGTAATTAATTGGTGACAGTTACCTATTTCCCACTCGATGCTGGACGCCGGGTCGAGCAGGAAATAGGTAACTGTCACCAATTAATTCTGCTAGCTGCCGATATGGGCCGGATGGGGCTCGGCTTCCTTGGTCAGGGCGGTGTAGTCGTCGATCAGGATGCGGCAGATCTCGCCCGGCGTGAAGCTGAGCTCGCCGATCTGGCCGACCGGCGTGACCTCGGCGGCGGTACCGGTGAGGAACACCTCGTCCGCGCGTTCCAGCTCCTCCGGCATGATGATGCGCTCGATCACCGGGATCTGGCGCGCCTTGGCGAGCCCGATCACGGTGCGCCGGGTGATGCCGTCGAGGAAGCAGTCGGGCGTCGGCGTGTGCAGCTCGCCATCGATGACGAGAAAGATGTTGGCGCCGGTGGACTCCGCAAGCCGCCCGCGCCAGTCGAGCATCAGGGCGTCGTCATAGCCCTCGGCTTCCGCCTTGTGCTTCGACAGGGTGCAGATCATGTAGAGCCCCGCCGCCTTGGCCATGGCCGGGATCGTCGCGGGGTCCGGGCGGCGCCAGTCCGACCATTGCAGCTTGATGCCCTTGAGCCGCGCCTCGGGCGAGAAATAGGATGGCCACTCCCAGGCCGCGATGGCCACGTGGATGGTGTTCTGCTGGGCCGAGACGCCCATCATCTCGCTGCCGCGCCAGGCCACCGGGCGGACATAGCCGTCGTCGAT
>CAZKTK010000112.1:0-8472 GCA_964555535.1 uncultured Rhodospirillaceae bacterium | reverse complement strand
CTCCGACCACATGAAGGCCTATGGCGCCAAGACCAAGGACATGCTCGCCGACCGCACCATCCACATCCTGTCGTCGGCTTGAGCCCGGGCTACCCCTCCACGATCGTCACATTGCCGATCCAGCGCTCGCGGCGGCGGTCGAGGCGCTCGTCGACGCTTTCCGCCTCGTAGTCGGCGACGGGGACGGGCGCGTCGCCGGTGGCGAGCGGTGGCGAGAGCACATTGGCGTTGAGCACGGCGTAGCGCCGGCCGTCGAGTTCGCAGGTGGCGCAGGCGAGCACACCGCAGCGCCGGCAGAGCAGGAATTCGGCCGTCTTGTGGCCGAAGGCGTAGCGGCTCACGTGTTCCGGCTCGCCGAGGGTGACGGTGAGATGGCCGTTTGGCGCCGAGACGTAGAGCCCGCCATGGCGGCGGCAGAAGTCGCAGCCGCAATGGCGCGGTGACAGGGCGCCGGCGTCGTCCACCGTCAGCGTGACGCCGATGGCGCCGCAATGGCAGCCGCCTGTCAGCGTCTCGCTCATCTGGTGCCGCGCCACAGCGCTTCGGCGCGGCTCCAGGCCATGTCGGCGGCGGCGCGGCCCATCTCCAGGGCGCGCAAATTGGCGTCCATGATGTGGATGCCGCCATAGAGGCGCGACATGCCGCATTGCTCGGCCGCCTCGCTGAAGGTCTGCCAGACCAGCTTCACCTCGTGACGCGGGGCCAGGCGGTCGAAGGCGCCGCGCCGCCGCGCCACGGTCCAGGTTCCCATGGCCTCGCGGTACTTGTCGTTGTCGAGATCGCCGATGCGCACGGTGGGATCGTGGAAGCGGTCGGAGCCCGTGAAGCGCTTGAGGATCTCGGCCGATGCCGCGGCGAAGGTCGAGTGACCCGAGACATATTCGGCGAAGGCGGGCGAGACGGTGGCGTTCCACTGATAGGGGATCCAGTCCTCCCCCGGCAAGTACCCGAAGCCCTTGTCGCGGCCCAGCCAGCCGCCGATGGTCCGGCCCTTGAAAAGCATGCGGATGGCGGTGATGGGGCGCACCGAATCATAAGCCACCTTGGCATCCCAGGCGGCGATGCCCGCATCGAGCAGGGCGCCGTTGAGCGCCAGGAACAGCTTGGCGTCGTCGTCGAGGGAATGGCCGTCGCGCAAGGAGACTTGCTGGGCGAAGTGGTTCCAGTGCCCGGCCGGCGTCGCAACATAGCCGCCGTCGTGGGACCACATCTGCGCCATCACCTTCATCTCCTCGCTGAGCCGGGTCTGCATCTCCATGACCTCGGTGAACTGGTCCACATAGGCTTGGTGCGAGGTGGTGGTGTTGCCCATGGCGTCGGTGTAGGGCGCGTCGCTGCCGTAACGCGGCGGCGGCGGCGGGCGCAGCTGGTCCGCACTGTCGAGGGCGAAGGGCGCGACATCCGGCCAGTGCGGCGTGATGTGCATCTGCTCGGCGATGGGGCCGTATTCCTCGGGCTCGAAAAGCTGCGGCCGGTGGACGTATTTCTCAGGCCGCAGCGCCGGGTCCCAGTTGGTCACCATGAGCGGCTGCCAGCGGTTGGGATCGACGGGTGCGGTGTCCTGGCCCGGCGGGTTGACGGGCTCGTAGCCCGAGGTGTCGGCATAGTGGTGGGCGAAGTTGGCGCCATCGTGCTCGCGCGCCGCCAGCACCGTCTCGCCGGCGCGCTTGCCGATCCAGGCCGGCGAGAAGGGGGCGGGCGCCGCAAGCTCGTCGTCGCTCACGCCGTCGTGGCGCGCCTGGGCGCGGAAATAGTCCCCATTGTCGGGGAAGAGCGCGACCAGCACCGTGGCCGCGGCGGCGGCCTGCACTTTGGCGCGCGCCGTGTGCTCGTGGTCCGGCCTGCGGTCGGCGGGGCTGGCATAGACGGGCAGCGCCACCGGGTCGTAGGCGCTCCAGGCGTCGTAGATGGCGACGTGCAGCAGGAACAGCTCGCGCGAGACCACGGTCGGAAAGGGCCGGCCCTCGCAGATGACCTCCAGCGCCCGCATGCTCCAGCGCGTCACCTCCGTGCTGCGCCCGGCCAGGTTCAACGGCCGGCAATCCCGCTCCGCCCAGACCCCGTCGAGCTCGATGGCGGCGGCATGGGCGGGTGCCGGCGCGCCGGCGAGAATTGCCGCCGCTACTGCTGCTCCTATGACTGTCCGAAACCCCATGCCCGATGCCGCCGATCACGTTGCGCCTCGAATGCCGAACTTAGCGTCGATCGCCGCACTGGTCATGGGAAATACGATGACAGGCTGAACTCTGTTCGTGTCCCGGCGGGCCGGCTTTTCCGTTTTCAGCCACCAAGACGCGATGTGCTATAATCGGCCCATGACAAAGGTACTGGATGAAGCGCTTGCGAAGCTCCGAGAGCTGCCGCAGGCACGTCAGGAAGAGGTCGCAGCCGAGCTTCTCACGATGGTGGAGCAGGGTGGCGACAGGTTATCGCTTTCGCCTGAGCAGATCGCCGAGGTCGAGCGGCGGCTTTCCGAGGCCCCTTCCTATGCCGACCATGCCGCGGTTCGTGCGTTTTTTCAAATGCAGGACGGATGAGGATTCGATGGCGCCGAGTCGCCGTCAACGACCTTGCCAATATCAGAGACTACATAGCGCGACATGATGGCAGAGCCGCTGTGGCGGTCGTTGCCCGTGTCATTCGTTCCGTCGATCGTCTCGAGCAATTCCCGCAGTCCGGCCGGCTGGATGAGGTGCGCGCGACGCGTGAGCTTATCGTGCGCGGCTTGCCCTATATTGTTGTCTATACAACGAGCGAGTCCTTTGTCGATATTGTCGCCGTCTTCCACGCGGCACAGCGAAGGTAAACATCCGGGACAAGGGGAGATCCACGATGAAGAACCCCACAGAAACGGCAAAGCTTGTTGCTGCTCAATTTCGCCTCATGGAAGAGAAAGACATGATCGGATGGCTCTGCGCCGGAACTGCACGTGGACTCAATCATCGATAGATTTGAAAGACAGAATGAGTTTCAGCTTCTTCCGGTGGGTACAAGACCGTCTTATCAAGTCTGCTATATCGAATTGTTCGAATGACACTCTTCCATAAGGGCGTATAATTGTCTTGTAGGACAACTATCATCATGAGAATGAGATGAAGCTCCATATTTCTTGAGAGGTGTTCAGTGTCGAGCGCAAATTCGCTCGCCATGCCGCAGAATTCAGTCCTATCTTTCTATTGTCGCCGCCAGCCCCAGCCCGCCATTGCGAACATAGAGCAGACAGCCTTGCGGGCTCTCCGCGCTGTGGCGGCTGCCGACGGGATTGCGCAGCCAGCAGCCGGGGCCGTAGGTGCCGTTCGAATCCGTGAGCTCGCCTTCGATGATGAGGATCTCCTCGCCGCGGGCGTGCTCGTGTTCCTCGACTTGCGTGCCCGGGGCGAAGCGCAGCAGGCGGATGGTTTCGGCGCCGTCCGGCCCATCGCTCTCTTCCAGGAGGACGAGCTGCTCGGTGCCTGCCCTGCGGCCGGGCTGCCACGTGGCCGTATTGGTGTCCACGCGCTTGAAGGCCTCGCCGCGATATTGCCGCAGGTGGACGAACAGGGTGCAGCCGTCGGCGCTGTGCGGCGCGTGGGGCGAGCCGTCGGGGTTGAGCAGCCAGGCGCCCTTGTGCCAGTCGCCGGTGTGATCGGAGAAGGTGCCGTCGAGCACCAGGATATCCTCGCCCTCCGGGTGGTCATGGCGGGGAAAGGCCGAGCCCGCATCGAAGCGCACGATGGTGCTGACCCGCCCCGATTCGGCCGCCCCGTCGTGGTACAGGCGCTTGCGCCAGACGCCCGTCGTGGGGCTTTCGACCCAGTCCATCTCGGCGCCGGCCATCACGGCACGCCGGGCGAGATCGCTGTTCATCTATTCCGCCTCGGTGCCGCCCACGGTCAGCCCTTCCACCAGCACGGTGGGCTGGCCGACGCCGACGGGCACGCCCTGGCCGTTCTTGCCGCAGGTGCCGATGCCGGGATCGAGCGCCATGTCGTTGCCGATGGCACGCACGTTCTTGAGCACCTCGTGGCCGGTGCCGATGAGCGTCGCGCCTTTGACCGGCGCCGTCACCTTGCCGCCCTCGATGCGGTAGGCCTCGGAGGCCGAGAAGACGAACTTGCCGGAGGTGATATCCACCTGGCCGCCGCCGAAATTGACCGCGAAGAGCCCCTTGTCGACCCGGCGGATGATGTCCTCCGGATCGTCCTCGCCGCCCAGCATGATGGTGTTGCGCATGCGCGGCATGGGCTGGTGGGCGAAGCTCTGGCGCCGCCCGTTGCCCGTCGATTTGGTGCCCATCAGGCGCGCGTTGAGGCGGTCGTGCATGTAGCCGGTCAGAATGCCGTCCTCGATCAGGGGCGTGCGCTGGGTCGGCGTGCCCTCGTCGTCGATGCTGAGCGAGCCGCGGCGCGCGGCGATGGTGCCGTCGTCGATCACGGTCACCCCCGGTGCGCCGACACGCTCGCCCATCAGCCCGGAGAAGACGCTCGTTTCCTTGCGGTTGAAGTCCCCTTCGAGGCCGTGGCCGATGGCCTCGTGCAGCAGGATGCCGGGCCAGCCGGGCCCCAGCACCACGGGCATCTCGCCGGCCGGGGACGCCTCCGCCTCGACCAGGATCAGCGCCTGGCGCAGGGCTTCGTCCACGTGGAACTGCCAGGTCTCCGCATCGAGCATGGCGGAATAGTCGTGCCGCCCGCCGGAGCCGTAGGAGCCCGTTTCCTTGCGCTTTCCGTCCTCGACCACCACCGAGACCGACAGGCGCACCAGCGGGCGGATGTCGCCGACCCGCATGCCGTCGGCGCGCAGGATCTCCACCGCCTGCCAGTTGCCGGTCAGCGAGGCCATGACCTGGCGCACGCGCCCGTACTTGTCGCGGGCATAGGCGTCGATGTCCTGCAGCAGCTTCACCTTGGCGGCGAAGTCCACACCCTGCAGCGGGTTGTCGGGCTCGTAGAGCGCCTGGTTGGTCGGCTGCGGGCGCACATCCACGCTGCCCTCGCCGTGGCGCACGCTTTTCACGGTGGCGCCGGCGCGCTCAATCGCGGCTTCGCTCAGCTCCGAGGCGTGGCCGTAGCCCGTCGCCTCGCCCGAGACCGCGCGCAGGCCGAAGCCCTGTGTGGTGTCGAAGCTCGCCGATTTGAGGCGGCCGTCGTCATAGGCGAAGCTCTCGCTCTGGCGGTACTCCAGGTAAAGCTCGCCGTCGTCGGCGCCGGCAAGCGCGTCGCCGAGGGATGTCTCGACGCGGCCCACATCCATGCCGGTGCGCTCGAAGAACAGGGAATCCAGCTTGGCGATATCGGTCATGCTTCCAATCCGCTCGCAAATTTTCGCGGCAGCGCCGCGTTTGGTCGTCTAGTCTACTCGTCTATACGTATCGCCGCTATGCGAGGATTGCGACAGTGATCGAGCCCGGCCCCGGGGAACAGGACGGCGTTACGGAGCATCCGGAGCGGATGCGCCTGGCGCGCGAGGTGCATGCGCGCCCGCCCATGCCGCTGGCGGCGCCCGCCAAGGTGAGCCATCTGGTGATGGTCTCGGGCGAGGCGGCGGCGGCGGACGAGCGCGCGCATCTGGCCATGCTCTGCGACAGTTTCGATGTCTCGCTCCCGGCCCATCGGGCGCAGCAATTCGTCGCCGACCTCGGCGCCTTCAAGGTGCGTTGGGAGCGTCATACGGAATTCGCTGCCTGGACCTTCGTGCGCCAGGGCGCCATGGCGGCGGCGACCTACGACCAGCCTTTCGCCGATTTGCCGCTCGGCCATGTGCCGACCGATTGGCTTTCGGCGCTGCCCGGCGAAGCCCTGGTCAATCTGTCGCTTGCGGTATTGCCGCGCGAGGTGCGGACGCCCGAGCCGGATCAGATCGAAGAGCTTTTCCACCAGGCCGTCGGCGGCAGGGTCGCTGACGGCGCGGCGCGGGTCTGGACCGATTTCCGCCTGCATGACGGGGCGAGCCGCATGCTGGTGCACGATCAGGCCCTCAGCGGCGGCCGCCGCGGCGTGTTGGTGCAGCGGCTGATCGAGATCGAGACCTATCGCATGCTGGCGCTGCTGGGTCTGCCCCTGGCCCGCTCGACGGCGCCCGAGGTGAGCGCCATCGACAGGCGCCTGGCCGATCTCACGGCGCGCCTGCGCGAGCCGGGCGGCGCGGACGCCCAACGCGCCATGCTCGATCAGGCCTTGGCGCTCGGCGCCGAGATCGAGCGTCTGGCCAATGGCACCAACTACCGATTCAGCGCCACGCGCGCCTATTACGACCTGGTCGAGCGCCGCATCGACGAATTGCGCGAGGGTGACGGCAACGGCGCGGAGCCCGGCCTGCAGCCCGTCGGGCCGTTCCTGCGGCGGCGGCTGACGCCGGCCGTGCGCACCTGCGAATCGGTGCAGGAGCGCCTGGAGAAGGCATCGCGGCACCTGGCGCGTGCCGCCAATTTGTTGCGCACCCGAATCGAGCTCGAGGTCTCGGAGCAGAATCGCGACGTGCTGGCGGCCATGAACCGGCGCGGGCGCTTGCAGCTGAGGCTTCAGCAAACCGTCGAAGGCCTCTCGGTGGCGGCCATCAGCTATTACGTGGTCGCCCTGCTCGGGGTTCTCTTCAAGGCCTTGCCCGCAGCGGTGCTGCCCGTCAGCGTGGCCACGGCGCAGGGCTTGTCCGTGCCGCTGGTCGTCTTGTTGATCTGGCGGCTGGTGCGGCGCTTGCGCAAAGGGGCCGACGGCGCTTGAGGCCATAATCCGGCGATTGGGGCAAAAAAGATCGCCCGGCGCGCCGCGACTTGATTTCTGTCAAGGCGCCGGCTTATATACGGCGCGCTGAGCGAAAGAGGGGGAAGTCCGGCTGGTCCCGATCGCGAATGTCACAGCCGGCTATGTCTCGATTCGATGAAGGACGGAATTCTTATGGCTTCGAGCAGGATATTCTTGCGTGTGCTGGCGGCACTCGCATCACTCGGGTTTGCCGGTACGGCAGCGGCCGAGACGGCCACGGGTCAGCCGGTGCCGTGGCAAATGGGTCTGCAGGCAGCAGCTTCGCCGGTCATGGAGGAAATCAACGATTTTCATAACCTGCTGCTGGTGATCATCACGGTGATCGCCATCTTCGTGTTGGGCCTGATGATCTATGTGATGGTCAAGTTCAACCGCAAGGCCAACCCGACCCCGTCGACTTTCACCCACAACACGGTGCTGGAAGTCGTGTGGACGGTGATTCCGGTGCTGATCCTGGTGGTCATCGCGGTGCCCAGCTTCAAGCTGCTGTACAACGAGGGCGTTGTGCCCGAGCACGACATGACCATCAAGGTCACGGGCTATTCGTGGTTCTGGGGGTATGAATACCTGGACGAGAACGACGAGACCGATTTTCTCTTCGACGCGTTCATGATTGACGAGGAGAATCTCGGTCCGGGACAGCCCCGCCTGCTCGCCACCGACAACGAGATCGTGGTGCCCGTCGGCAAGGTCGTACGCGTCCTGCTGACCTCGGCGGACGTCATTCACGCCTGGGCCGTGCCGGCGCTCGGCGTCAAGCGCGACGCCGTGCCGGGCCGCCTCAACGACGCCTGGTTCCAGGTTGACCGTCCGGGCACCTATTACGGTCAGTGCTCCGAGCTTTGCGGCACCAACCACGCCTTCATGCCGATCCAGGTCAAGGCCGTGAGCGAGGCCGATTACGAAGCCTGGCTGCAGACCGCCCGTGACGAATTTGCCCGCAGCGAAGGCGACGACATGGTTCGCGTCGCCGACGCGCGCTGAGCATACCGGAAAAGGAAAACGAGATGGCTCATACCGAAGGCGCGGGCGATCACGCCCATCACAACCCCACGGGGCTCACGCGCTGGCTATTCTCCACCAACCACAAAGACATCGGCACGCTGTACCTGATCTTCGCGGTCATCTTCGGCATCGTCGGTGCGATCTTCTCCGTCATCATGCGCATGGAGCTTGCCGATCCCGGCATCCAGGTGGTCGAGGACGGCCACCAGTTCAATGTGCTGACCACCGGCCACGGCCTGATCATGGTCTTCTTCATGGTCATGCCGGCACTGATCGGCGGTTTCGGCAACTGGTTCGTGCCGCTGATGATCGGCGCGCCGGACATGGCCTTCCCGCGCATGAACAACATCAGCTTCTGGCTGCTGGTGGCCGCCGGCATCATGATTGTCGGCTC
This sequence comes from uncultured Rhodospirillaceae bacterium, assembly GCA_964555535.1. GTDB lineage: Bacteria > Pseudomonadota > Alphaproteobacteria > UBA7887 > UBA7887 > UBA7887. The sequence goes on along the minus strand of CAZKTK010000112.1, from coordinate 333 downwards.
GGTCCTGGTCGATGGCGGCCCCGGCAACGGCGCCGGCACGGGCTGGACCGTCTACCCGCCCTTGTCGGGTAGCGATTTCCATGGCGGGCCGTCTGTCGACATGGCGATCTTCTCGCTGCATCTGGCGGGCGCGTCTTCGATCCTCGGTGCGATCAACTTCATCACCACGATCTTCAACATGCGTGCCCCCGGCATGACCATGCACAAGATGCCGCTCTATGTGTGGTCGGTGCTGGTCACGGCCTTCCTGCTGCTGCTGTCCCTGCCGGTGCTTGCAGGCGCCATCACCATGCTGCTGACCGACCGCAATTTCGGTACCGCCTTCTACAAGGC
>CAZKTK010000111.1:0-8498 GCA_964555535.1 uncultured Rhodospirillaceae bacterium | reverse complement strand
ATCGTCCGGCACTGGGTAATCATGGGCTTGGAACATGCCGTGCTTCCTTCTCGTCGTCGTTGGCTGGGCGGGAAGGGATTATTTCGCCAAAGCGCCTGCTCGTCTATCGCCGTTTCGCTCTCAGGCGGGGGGATCGAGGCGCCAGCGGCCGATATGGCGCTTCGGCTGAGCGGCGGACAGCCAGATGCCGCCGTCGCGCAGCTCGACCGCTGCCGGCGACAGGGATTCGCCGAGACAGGGGCCGAAGCGGCATTGCCCGGTCTTGACATCGAAGCGCGCCCCATGATTGGCGCACTGGATCTCGCCGCTTTCCCGGTTGAGCAGGCGGCCGGGAATGATGTCCAACGGCACGTTCCAATGGGGACAGTCATTGAGATAGGCGTAGACCGTCTCGCCCTTGCGAACCACGAAGACGTCCGGGCCCTCGCCTTCGGTCTCGAACACCCGCGCGCTGCCGTCGACCATCTGGTCGAGGCGGCAGAGCAAGCGTGGCCCGTCGGGCATCAGGCCTTGATTCCGGCCATCTCGCACAGCAGTGCCCAATGCTCGTCGCTGACGGGCACCACCGACAGCCGCGACTGGCGCACCAGCGCGAGATCGGCGAGGCGCGGCTCGGCCTTTATCTCGGCGAGGGTTACCGCGTGCTTGACCGGTTTGAGCGCCTTCACGTCGACCATGCCGAAACGGCCCGAGGCATCGGTGTGGTCGGGATAGTATTCCTTGACCACCTCCATCACCCCGACCACCGTCTTGTCCGTGACCGAATGATAGAAGAAGGCGCGGTCCCCCTTGCGCATGGCCTTCATGTTGTTGGCCGCCTGGTGATTGCGCACGCCATCCCAATGGGTGCGTTTGTCGTGCACAAGATCGTCCCAGGAATAGGCGCTGGGCTCGGATTTCATTAGCCAGTAAGCCACCCGCATCTCCCTATGTTGCTTTGGCTGAGACCATAATCTGCCGCCCGCCGCTTGCAAAGGCAGCTTCGCCGGCCCTATGAAGGCGGTTCAGGAGAGCGAGATGCCCGAGATCGTGGACCCCGTGGCGCTGACCCAGGCGCTGATCCGTTGCCCCAGCGTGACGCCGGCGGATGCCGGCGCGCAAGGCGTGCTGGCGGATGCTCTGGGGAGGCTCGGCTTTCGCTGCACGCCGTTGCGCTTCGAAGACGACGGCGAGGCGCCGGTGGAGAACCTGTATGCGCGGCTCGGTGACGGGGCGCCCAATCTCGGCTTTGCCGGCCATACCGATGTGGTTCCGGTGGGCGACGCCGACGCCTGGACGCGGGAACCCTTTGCCGGCGAGTTGGCGGACGGCGCCATATGGGGGCGCGGCGCCAGCGACATGAAAGGCGCCATCGCCGCCTTCACCGCGGCAGTCTCACGCTTTCTTGATACCCGTGGCAGCGCCTTCGGGGGCAGCATCAGCCTCTTGATCACCGGCGACGAGGAGGGCCCCGCGGTCAACGGCACCATCAAGATGCTCGATTGGATGGCAAAGAACGGCGAACGGCTCGATATGTGCCTGGTCGGCGAGCCCACCAATCCGGCGGTACTCGGCGATATGATCAAGATCGGCCGCCGCGGCAGCCTGTCCTGCACCCTTACCATCGAAGGCACCCAGGGCCATGTCGCCTATCCCCACCTTGCCGACAATCCGGCCAGCCGGTTGGTGACCGTGCTCGCCGCGCTCGACGCGGAAGTGCTGGATCGCGGCAACGACCACTTTCAGGCCTCAAACCTGGAGATCACGGATATCAGCATCGGGAACTCGGCGACCAACGTGATCCCGGGCCAGGCCGGTGCACGCTTCAATATCCGCTTCAATACGGAACAGACGCCCGACGGCCTGCTGGAACGTTTGCGCGCGATCATCGAGCAGGCGGGCGGCGAGAGCTTGCGCTATCGCCTCGATCATCGCTTGAGCGGCGACGCCTTTCTCACCCCGCCGGGCAGCTTCAGTGAGACGATCGCTGGCGCGATCGAGGCCGTGACCGGCAGGCGGCCGGAACTCAGCACCACCGGCGGCACGTCGGACGCCCGTTTCATCAAGGATCACTGCCCGGTCGCCGAGTTCGGCCTGGTCGGGCGCACCATGCACAAGACCGACGAATGCGTCGCCGTGGCCGACCTGGAAGCACTGAGTGCCATCTATGAGGCGATCCTGATGCGCAGCTTTGCCTCATGATCCCGAGCGCACAAGAAATCCTGTCATCCCTCTATGGTGCCTGGCGCCTGGTGCTGCGCGATGCCGACGGTATGCGCCGGCTGGCGCTTACGGTTCCCGGATTCTGGAATTCCTTTTTCGGGATCGTGCTGGTCTTGCCGATGGTGCTCCTGGTTGCGTCCCTGCCTGCGCGCAGCGAAGACATTGTCGCGCCGTCCGTGTCGATGATTATCGTCGAGACCATCGTCGCGTGGTCGATGCGCCCCTTCATCCTGCTCGGCCTCTGCTATCTGCTCAGCCGCACCCAGCGCTTCGCCGCCCTGATGATCGCCTGGAACTGGGTGGCGGTGCTTCAGACCGCGATGTTCACCCTTGCCGCAATGCTGACCATCGCCGTGCCGGGCATGTCGGGAATGCTGTTCCTCGTGGTCCTGGCGGCCATGCTGGCGATCGACTATTTCGTCGCCCGCACAGCCCTCGACGTGCCGGGCGGGCCTGCCGCCGCGGTGGTGGTCGTGATGCTGCTCGCGAGCCTGCTGCTGGAACTGGTGGTCTTCAGCAACAACGCCTGATGCTGCTGCTGTTTGCCATCTTCTTGAGCTGCCTGGCGCTTCCCGCGGCAGCTGCGACGCTGGTCATCGACGGTGCTACGCTGATGGATGGTGGCGAGGCACGCGTGATCGTCGAAGACGGCCGGATCGTTGCCGTGGGCGATTCCGCCCTTCCCTTGCCTGGCGATGCTGTAGTCCTCGATGCCCAAGGCAACTGGCTGATCCCGGGGTTGATCGATGCGCATGTGCATCTGGGGCGTTCGGGCAATCTCTACAGCAGTCCGTCCGGGCTCGATCTCACCTCGCTTCGCGATTTCGCAACCGTGGAGATGCCGGCGCATCGGGCGGCGCTTGCCACCATGCTCGCGCGCTATCTGGCAAGCGGCGTGACCGGCGTGGTCGATCGCGGCGGACCCGTTTGGACTCTCGATCTCGAGCGGGAGCGGGGCCCGCGCATCGCTGCCTCGGGCCCGATGCTGACAAGCTACGCGCAAGACGGCAGGCAAGGCGAAGACGAAATCGGCCGTCACGTGAGCGGCCCGGAAGAGGCGCGCGCGCTGGTGCGCGCCAACGGAGCGGCGGGAGTCGATCTGATCAAGGTGCATTTCCTGCCCCGCGCCGGAGAGCTAGATGCGGCTCGCGATTGGCTTGTCGCCGCAGCCGACGAAGCCCATGCGCTCGGCCTGCCCATCAGCGCCCATGCGACCCGGCTTGCCCACGCTCGCATAGTAATCGATGCCGGCTTCGACCAGCTCGTGCACAGCATCGATGATTTTCCCGTCGACGAGGCGCTGGTGGAGCGCATGGCGGCACGCGGCGTGGTCTACACCACCACGCTGCTGGTCTATGAGGGTTATCGCGAGGTCTTCCTCGACGGCCTCGACTATTCCGATTTCGAGCTGGCTCTCGGCGACCCGGATGTGATCGAAACGCTGGACGACCTCGCTTACCTGCCCGATCGGCTGCTACCGCGCTGGTTGCGCCCACACCGTGGGCGGATGCGCGAGCCCGTGGCGACGCCCTTCTGGGCCACCCACAACGTCCAGACCGTGATGGCAGACACTCTGCGACGACTTGCCGCCGCCGGCGTCACCATTGCCGCAGGCACCGATGCGGGAACGGTCGGCAATCTGCATGGCCCGGCCCTGCATCGCGAGCTCGAGCTCATGGTCGCCGCCGGACTGACCCCGCGGCAGGCCTTGCGCGCCGCTACCGCCGGCGGCGCCGCGGCGATGAACCGCGACGACATCGGCGTGATCGCGCCCGGCATGCTCGCAGACATGGTTCTGCTCGATGCTGACCCGTTGGCGGACATCACCAATACGCGCCGCATCTGGCGCGTGATCAAGGCTGGTACCGTGCATCATCCGGCAACATTGTTAACAGCCTTAAACTAGGAAATCGTGCACAAAGGCGCATATCGTTACGATATCGTATTATTTCGGATAATCCACGCCGACCAGACACAGCCCGTCGGCGGGGGCGGTCGGGCCGGCGGCTGTTCTGTCCGCCGCGACAAGCGCCCGCGCCACATCGCGAACCCGCCATTTACCCAAGCCCACCTGAGCCAGGGTGCCGACCATGATGCGCACCTGATGATGCAGGAAGGAGCGCGCCTCGGCCCGCACCTCCACCGCTTCGCCGAGGCGCTGCACGTCGAGCCGGTCGAGGGTTTTCTCGGGCGATTTGGCCTGGCACTCGCGGGCGCGGAAGCTGGTGAAATCGTGATGGCCGAGCAGCGTCTCGGCAGCCTCGGCCATGGCGGAAGCATCGAGCGGCTGAGGCACCCGCCAGGCGTGCCCCCGCTCCAGCGCGAGCGGCGCCCGGCGATTGACGATGCGATAGAGATAGCGCCGCCGGATGGCATCGAAGCGGGCATGGAAGTCGGGATGGGCGACCACGGCCTCCACGATGGCGATCGGCGCCGGGCGCAGATGGGCGTTGACTGCATCGCGCACCGTGTCGGGCGCCGCCTCGCGCGCCAGATCGAAGTGGCAGACCTGGCCGAGGGCATGCACGCCCGCGTCCGTGCGCCCAGCGGCGGTGACCGCGACATCCTCGCCGCAAAAACCCTGTATCGCTTCTTCCAGGGCCTGCTGCACCGATGCGCCGTTGTCCTGGCGCTGCCAGCCGACGAACGGCGCGCCGTCATACTCGAGGACCAGGCGGTAGCGGGGCATCTAGAGGTGCGTTCCGGCGGCGATCGGGCGGCCCCTGAGCGCGTCGCCTGCGGCCATCGCCTTCTTGCCCGGCCGCTGCACGCGCAACAGACGCAAGGCGCCGACGCCGCAGGCAACGGTGAGGCGGTCGTCGAGCACCTCGCCGGGCGCGCCGGTGCCCTCGACCGCCTCGGCCGCCAGTGCCTTCCAGCGCTCGCCGTCGAGCAGGAAATGTGCGCCCGGGCGTGGTGACAGGGCGCGAATCTGCCGCGCCAGCGCCAGCGCGGGCTCGGACCAATCCAGCGGCTCGTCCTCAGGCGTCAGCTTGGCCGCATAGGTGACGCCGTCTTCGGGCTGCACGGTCTCGTTCAGGCTGCCCTCGGCGATGGCTGCCAGGGCCGTTACGACCGCCTCCCCGCCGAGCGCGGCGAGGCGGTCGTGCAGAGCGCCCGTGTCGTCATCGCCGATGGCGAGGCTGCGGCTGAGCAGCATCGGTCCCGTGTCGAGCCCTTCGTCGAGGCGCATGATGGTCACGCCCGTCTCGCTATCGCCGGCGAGGATGGCCCGCTGGATCGGCGCCGCTCCGCGCCAGCGCGGCAGCAGCGAGGCGTGCACGTTGAGACAGCCATGGCGCGGCGCCTCCAGGACCGGAAGCGGCAGGATCAGCCCATAGGCCACGACCACCGCCACGTCGGCATCAAGCGCGGCGAAGGCGGCTTGCGCCTCGGCATCCTTGAGGGTCTTGGGGCAGCACACTGGAATGCCCGCCGCTTCGGCATGGGCCTGCACGGGGCTCGGCCGCAGCGCCTTGCCGCGGCCGGCGGGGCGCGGCGGCTGGGTATAGACGGCAAGAATCTGGTGGCCGGCCTCGATGAGCGCCGCAAGCGCCGGCACCGCGAAAGCCGGCGTGCCCATGAAGATCAGGCGCATGGGGTATCAGGCCTTGACGCGCTTGGCCTTGGCGAGCCGGCGCACGATCATGCTGCGCTTGAGGCTGGTCAGGTAATCGACGAAGAGAACGCCGTCAAGATGGTCGATTTCGTGCTGCACGCAGGTCGCCAGCAGACCGTCCATCTCAAGCTCGCGCTCGGCTCCGGTTTCGTCGAGATAGCCGACGGTGACGCGCTCGGGCCGGCGCACGTCTCCGAACTGCTCGGGAAAGGACAGGCAGCCTTCCTCGTAGACCGCGGTCTCCTCGGAGGCCGTGAGCAGGCGTGGATTGGCCATCCGCAAAGGCTGCCGCTCTTCCTCCTCGCCAGCGACATCGACGACGATGACCCGCTTGCTGACGCCCACCTGGGGCGCCGCCAGACCGATACCCGGCGCCTCGTACATGGTCTCCAGCATGTCGTCCATCAGCCGGCGCACATCGTCGTCGACCTCGGTGACGGGTTCGCACACGACCTTCAAACGCGCATCCGGCGCCACGATGATTTCCAGTCTCGCCATGCCCCTCACCTATTACCGACCTTGCGGAGCGTCAAGAGCGTGGCCCGATGGCATGCTCTGCTCTAGACTCTCTTCATGGAACCGCTCGCTATCGTTGCCATCATCCTGGGCCTCGCCGTCTTCGCTATCGGCGGCGTGCTGGCATGGTTGCTGCTGCGCCCGCAGGAGACCTCCAACGAGGTGCTGGACGCGGTCGACAAGCTGGCTACGGCGCAGACCGCGCTTTCGGGCCGGCTGGACCAGATGGCGCAGACGAGTGCCGCCGACCAGGGCGTGCTGCGCAAGGCCTTCGACGAGCGCCTCGATGCCATCGCCAAGAGGGTCGGCGACGCGCTGGGCGAGCAGGGCCGCCACCACGGCAAGCTGCTGGAGGGCCTCAAGGAGCGCCTTGCGGTCATCGACACGGCACAAAAGAACATCACCGAACTCTCCAGCCAGGTTGTCGGCCTGCAGGACGTGCTCTCGAACAAGCAGGCCCGCGGCGCGTTCGGCGAATATCAGCTCGCCGACCTGGTGCGCGATATCCTGCCGCCGTCGGCATACGACTTTCAGGCCCCCATTGGCGAAGGCCGGCGCGCCGATTGCCTGATTCGCCTGCCCAACCCGCCCGGCGCCATCGTGGTCGACGCCAAATTCCCCCTGGAAAGCTACTACGCGTTGCGCGAAGCGGACGACGCCACGCGCACCGCCGCGCAGCGCGCCTTCCGCGATGCGGTCGGCAAGCATGTCAGCGATATCGCCGAGCGCTATATCGTGCCCGGCGAAACCGCCGAATCGGCGCTGATGTTCCTGCCGGCCGAGGCCGTCTACGCGGAGCTTTACGCCAACTTCCCCGAGATCGTTGAGCGGTCCTACCGCCAGCGAGTCTGGATCGTCTCGCCGACGACCCTGATGGCAACCCTCAACACGGTGCGCGCCGTGCTCAAGGATGCCCACATGCGCGAGCAGGCCAGCGTCATCCAGGAGGAAGTGCTGAAGCTGCTGACCGATCTCGGCCGCCTCGACAAGCGCGTCGACAATCTCGAGAAGCATTTCGACCAGGCGGTGCACGACGTTCGCGACATCCGCATCTCCAGCAACAAGATCACCAGCCGCGGCGAGCGCATCGTCGCCATCGAGATGGGCGACGACGAGGACGAGATCAGCGAGGCCATCGCGCCCCCTGTGGATGCGGATCAGTAGCCGCGCGTGAGATCCAGGATGTTGTCGATGGGCTCGCCGGCGCGCGCCTTCCGCAGGTTCTCGACGATGGTCGTGGCCGCCGAACTCGGCAGCACCCAACCGCCGATATGCGGTGTCAGCGTGATCGCCGGATGCCGCCAGAGTGGGTTGTCGGCGGGCAGTGGCTCGCTATGGAAGACATCGAGCCAGGCACCGGACAGATGGCCGCTTTCCAATGCCGCCAACAGGTCCGCATCGACCATATGCGCACCGCGCGCCGCATTGATCACATAGGCGCCGGCGGGAAGGGCGGCGAACAATCGGGCATCGAGAATGCCCGCGGTCTCTGCCGTCAAGGGCAGCAGGCAGACCAGGATATCGCTGCGGGTAAGAAAGGCATCGAGCCCGTCCACGCCATGATATCCGCTCACCCCCGGAACGGATTTCGGCGAGCGCGACCAGCCGGCCACGTCGAACTCGAGCGCCGCGAAGGCCTGCGCGGCGGCGGCGCCGATGGCGCCCTGGCCCATCACGCCGATACGGCAGGCTGTGGGATCCTGGGGCAGGACCGGTTGCCATTTGCCTTTGGCCTGGGCCGACCGGTAGGCCGCCATGTCGCGATGATGGTCAAGTGCGGCTAGCAGTACGTAGGTCACCATTTGCCGCGTCAGCGAGGGATCGACCAACCGCGCGATGGGCACGGTGCGAGGCAGTTGCGGGTCTGCCAGCAAATGATCAATGCCCGCGCCGAGCGATTGCACGAGGCGCAATCGCGGCAGGCTCGCCAACAGGCCCGGCGGCGGTTGCCAGACCAGAGCCACTTCTATGTCATTGACGTCGCCCGCCTCGGGCCAGACACGAAACTCAAGATCCGGCGCAGCCTTGGCGAGGGCCTCCTGCCAAGCCACCGGATCATCGAAGTCGCTTACGAATAACAGCGCCATCTAAACCTCCCCCGCAGGCGCAGGTTATGGCTAATGCGCAACGGCGGCGCAACACTTGCCGGGGAGAGGATTTC
>CAZKTK010000110.1:0-8610 GCA_964555535.1 uncultured Rhodospirillaceae bacterium | reverse complement strand
GCCTGGCAGGCGGTGCGCAGGATGTCCTGGCTCAAGGCGCCGTAGGACGTCAGCAGCATGAGCTGGTTCTGATTGAGTGAGGCGAGGAGTTCCAGGACCTGCGCCGGCTGCATCGCGCCGTAGTTCTCGACGAAATACTGGAAGCTGATACCGCCCTGCTGCGCCTCGGCGCGCTGTGTGGGAAGCCAAAGCGCCAGCACAATGGCCGTCGCCATGACGATTTGCCGAACTGCCGTGTGTCGCATGGGTTCCCCCCTTGCTGGCCGACGCCAATGGTAGCACGTGCGCGGGCCTCAGTCGTCTGTCTCTCCGGGCTCGTAGAGCGCGTCGGTGCCGAGCCTGACAAGACACAACTCGGCCGTGAGCGGCAGCATCAGCGAGCCGCAGCGGCTGTCGCGATAGAGGCGCTCCAGCGGCAGGGTCTTGAGCATGGACTGGCCGCCGCAGGTGCGGATGGCGAGGCGGCAGAGATCGTTGGCGTTCTCCATGATGGTGTATTGCGCCGCCCAGGCGCGCATGCGCTGGTCCTTGGTCGGGTCGACACCGGCCTCGGCGATGGCGCGGCGGAACAGGGCGCGCGTCTGTTCGAGCTTCACGTACATCTCCGCGACGGCGAGCTGCTTCGTGGCGAACTGGCGGCGCTTGATCGGCGGCATGCCCTCGACCTCACCGCGCAGATATTTGACCGTAAAGTCATAGGCCGCCTGGGCGATACCCATATAGGTGGGCGACAGGGTGATGAACATGTGCGGCCAGCGGCTCGCCGCCTGGAAATAGATGCCGCGCGGCAGAAGCTCGTTCTCGTCGGCCACAAAGACATCCTCGAGGACCAGCGTGCGCGATACCGTGCCGCGCATGCCGAGCGGATCCCATGGCCCGGTTACGGTGAAGCCTTCGGCATCCTTGGGCACGGAGAGATAGATCGTGTCCTTGCGGCTTGCATCGTCCACATCCTCGGTGCAGAGAATGCCGTAGTAGTCCGCGGCGCCGGCGAGCGAGGCGAAGATCTTCTTGCCGTTCAGCACGTAGCCGCCATCGACCTTCTTGGCCAGGGTGCCGAAAGGCGCGTGGCCGGCGGCCGAGGCGTTGCCTTCCGAGAAAGGTTGGGCATAGATGGCGCCCTCCTTGGCCACGCGGCGGAAGTGGAGCGCCTGACGCCCCGCGTGGATGGCGCGCTGTTCGTCGCTCATGTCCAGGGTATCTGACATGGTGCCGGACCAGAGCATGGAGCAGGCGTGCATGTTGTAGGTCAGCGCCGTGGCGCCGCAATAGCGTCCGATCTCCGCCGAAACCAGGCAATAGGTCTCGAAATCGGCGCCGAGGCCGCCATGGTCCTCGGGCACGCAAAGGCCGAGCAGGCCGGCCTCGCGCAGATCGTCATAGTTCTCGAAAGGGAAGGTGGCTTCCGAATCGTAGTGCTCGGCGCGGGCGGCAAAGCGTTCCCGGCCCAGGCGGCCGGCGCGCTCAATCAGCTCGCGCTGCTTGTCTGTCAGGTCCTGTGTCATCGGCTCTCGCAATGGGGTGTGAGGCTAGGAAATCGGCCACTGCCGCATTGAACGCGGCGGGCGTCTCAAGATTGGCGAGATGGCCCGCACCGGGCAGGGAAACAAAGTGGGCGTCGGCAATATGCTCCGCCATGCGGGCCATCACAGGTGCCGGTGCGACGCTATCGGCATCGCCGGCAAGAAGCAGGCAGGGTGTGGTGATGCGGTCCAGCGAGGCACGGCGGTCGAAGGTCACGAGGCAGGTCAGCGCCGCGCGATAGGCGTCCGACGAGATGTCGCTCATGGAGGCGACGGCGGCATCGACGGCGGTGGCCGGTGCATCTTCCGTGACGAGCCCTGCGACAACGGCCGGTGCCAGGTCCGCTGGCGTCTTGCCTGCGTCCAGCGGCGCCAGGCGCGCAGCGAGAAATGCCCTCTGCCAGTCGCCGCCCGGCTTGCCGAAAGCCGGACTGGTGGCGGACAAGACCAGCGAGACGACGCGCTCTCCGTGGTCGATGGCCAGTTCCTGCGCCACCATGCCGCCCATCGAATGGCCGACGATATGCGCGCGCTCCACATGGAGTGCGTCGAGCAGGCGAATGGCGGCCTGGGCCAACGCGGGAAAGGTCATCTCGGGCAGGGGCGAGGAGCCGCCATAGCCGGGCATGTCCCAGGCGAGGTGGCGATAGCGTGGTCCCAGGGCGCCGATCTGGGCATCGAAGCTTGTCCGGCCGCCGCCAATGCCATGCAGAAAGAACACGGTCTCAGGCCCTTCGCCGACCATTCGATAGGCAGGCGTCAACATGTCGCCGAGCGGGGTCATGCGAGATCGCCCTGCAGCACCCCGTCGCTGACTATGGCCTCGCCGTCGAGCGTCACCGTGCAATGGCGCAGCGGCAGGTCGAAATGGCCTGCCGTATAGCGCCCGGCGACCTCGTTGGCGCCGGTGGAATAAAGGAAATTGCCGGCAAAGGCGCGCAGCTCCGTGCCGTTGATGTCGCCCTTGTCGTACATCACCATGGCGTCCCAGCGCGCTGCCGGGTTCATGCCCCAGCCGACATGGCTGACCGCATAGGCGTCGCGGTCGTCCCAGGCGGCAAAATAGCTCCGCATCAGCTCGGCATCGAGGCCGTCGCCGGCGATGTCCGTGACGTAGTCGTCGGCGATGGTCAGCGTCACCGGGCTTTCGAGATAGCGCTTGAAGGTCAGATTCACGTCGCCCGCATCGAGCACCAGCTGGCCGTTGGTGCTGCCCTTGGCGGGAAAGCAGAGGCAGATGCCGCCAGGCCAATGGGCGACGCGGCCCGGCTTGTCGCACCAGCCCCAGACACCGCCGACCCGCGCCTCGGCCACGTCAATGACGAGATCCGTGCCGGCGACCGAGGTCACACGCATCTCCTTCGCGCCCGCCAGGCGCTTGATTCCGGTCTTGACCTTGGCTTCCAGCGCCGCATCGGGCGCCAGCCGCTCGAGCACTTCCGGGTGCTCATTCGAGACCATGAGCAGCCGCGCGCCGCTGCCGAGAATGGCCGGCAGCTCCGGCGCGTGCAGCATGCCTTCCACGGTCAGGTCGATGACCAGCCCGCTGGCGCCAAGCGCATTGACGACGGGCTCGAGCCCGCCCACCGCCAGCGAGGCGCCCGTCGAGCGGATGGGCACCGCGTGACTTTGGGGCGGTGTCGGCAACACCACGTGATAGGGCCGCGCGCCGAGGCGCAGCAGGGCGAGTTCGGCAAGCTGCACATTCAGCTCGCGCGACTGGGTTTCCGAGAGGATCGCCACCACCTCACCGTCCGCCACCTTGCACATGGCAAAGGCATCGGCGAAGGCGTCGATCCACTTCCCCTCTATACGATCCCGTAACATGGCGTCCCTTATAGCAGGCGCGCGGAGATTAGGTAGTCGCCTCGCGCGCCCACAGTCTTGGCGCCATGACGCCGACGCGGCTTTCGATGGCTTCCAGGGCGTCTAGGATCATGTCCTCGCGGAAGCGCCGGCCGACGATCTGCACGCCGATGGGGAGGCCGTCGTTGTATGCCGCCGGGATGTTGCCCGCGGGCAGGCCGAGGAAGTTCATGGCGTAGGAATAGATGGCGCTGTGCAGCACCTCACGCACGCCGTCCGGGCCTTGCGCGTCCCGGTCCCAGGCGAAAGTTGGCTGCAGCATGAAAGGGGTCAGCATCAGCGGGGTCTCGGCGAGGAATGTCGTCCAGGCGCGCAGGAAGCGGTTGCGCTCGGCCATGGCGAGCATCAGGTCGTCGCCGGATAGCGGCGAGAAGGCGCGCTCGTAGTCGGCGAAGATGCCCTTCAGAGTGTCGCTTCCATGCTTCTCGATTACGCCACCAAGCATCAGGATGGTCTCGCCGAACAAGCAGCGCCCACCGGCCTCTGCCGCCTCGCGCAGCAGCGGCGGTGCCATCTCGCGCACCACATACCCGGCATCCACCAGCGCTTCGCGCGCGGCATCGAGCGCATCCGAGACAGCCGGGTGCAGATCGAACTCGAAAGTCTCCTTGGTAAAGCCGACGGTGATCGGCTCTTCGGGCGCCTCGCCGTCGAACGGCATCGGCACCATCCAGGGGTCGTGGGGGTCGTACTGCACCAGAGACCGCATCCCTAAGCGCACGTCCTTGACCTCGCGGGCGATGATGCCCTGGACCGACATCAGTTGCGCCAGCATGCCGCGCTCGATGGCTGCGGAGGGGTTGTAGGCGGGTGTTCGCCCGAGGCCGGGCTTGACCGTCGCGGCACCGCAGGCGGCTGCCGGAAAACGCAACGAACCGCCGATATCATTGCCATGGTTGAGTGGTGCATAGCCCATCATCGCCGCTGCGGCGGCACCGCCCGAAGAGCCGCCGGCGCTCGCCCAATCGTTCCAGGGATTGAAGGTGCGCCCGTGCAGTTCGTTGACCGTGGTGGCGCGGAAGGAGAACTCGGGCGTGTTGGTGCGGCCGATGACGATGGCACCGGCATCGCGGAGATTGCGCACCACCGGGGAATCGGCGGGTGCGATCACGCCGGCATAGGCGGCAACGCCGTTGGGCGTGGCACGGCCCTCCTGATCGATATTCTCCTTGATGGTTACCGGCACGCCATGCAGCGGGCCGAGCACTTCGCCCGATGCCAGCATCCGGTCATGGGCGCGCGCGGTTTCCAAGGCCTGGCCGGTCAAATCGTCGACCACCGCATTGATCCGCTCGTTGCTTGCGTGCAGTCGCGAGACCACGCTCTCCATTACCTCCGTACAACTTACGTCTTTCGCGGCGATGGCGGCAGCCATGTCGCAGGCGCTCCATTGCCAGAGCGGGCGGTCAGTGGATCTGGACTCGGTCATCGTCACTCCCCAAGGTTGACATGGCACTGCGAGTAGCATGGTGACCAAAGCGTTGTGTTCGCAAGCATATTCTTGATGAGATTTGCAGTCGACATGCGACCCGCACTGCGAAGGCATGCGCGCATAGCTTGCCTTACCCGTTCGAGCGGCGGTCGAGGCCGCCGTTCATGGGCAGGTATGTTGTGGATCGGTAGGCGCAAAGGTTTATCTTAATTTCAAAGACTAACGAGTGGACTGAAAACGTGAATAGCGGATGGCGAGACGCTGCACCTGTCGATGATGGCACGCAGCTGCTCGATATCTTGAGGGCTTGGAACCAGGGGATCGTGATCCGCCAGGGTGAGGAGTTCGTCTTCGCCAATCAGGCCTTTGCGGACCTCTGCGGCTATGACAGCCCGGACGCCGTTTTGGCAGCCGGTCCCGCCATCATGCTCGTCGCCGAGCACGAACGCGAGCGGGTGTCGACCTACTATGCGCAGCGCATGGCCGGCCTCGAAGCCCCGACCACCTACGAACTTCAGTTCTTGCGCAAGGGCGGGGATCCCTGGTGGTCGGAGACCCGTGTGCAGGTCGTGCCGTGGAACGGGCGGCCTGCGGTCATGATGGCCATCAGCGATATCAGCGACCGCAAGCGCGCCGAGGTCGAATCGAAAGCCAGCGAGCAGCGCTTTCGCGATCTGGTCGAAGGCTCGATCCAGGGATTCCTGGTTATCGTCGGTGACAGGCCGGTATTTGCCAATCAGGCCATGGCTGACATTCTCGGCTATGAAAGCCCGGATGAGCTTATGAGCTTGGACACGGTCGACACCTTTGTTCACCCCGACGAGATAGAAAGGCGCCGGGCCATGCGGCAGGCGCGGACGCGCGGGGAAGACATTCCCGTCGGCATGGAATTTCGTTGCCTGCGCAAAGACGGTTCTACGGTCTGGGTCGAGGCGCGCGTCAGGCTGATCGAATGGGAAGGTCAGCCGGCCGTGCAAGGCGTATATTTCGACATTGGCGAACGCAAGATGGCCTTCGAGGCCTTGAAAGATAGCGAGGCACGGTTTCGGGACTTCGCCGCGACCGCATCGGATTGGTTCTGGGAAACCGACGCCGAACATCGCTTCACATTTCTTTCCGCTGACAACAATACATATGCCGGTCCAGGCTTGCCCGCGGCCATCGGCAAAACGCGTTTCGATTTCCGCCTGCCGGGGGAGGACGATGCAAAGTGGCAGGCCCACATCGCCGACCTTGAAGCCAGGCGGCCCATACGCGATTTCACCTATGGACGGGTGGCCGCCGATGACGAGGTCCGGCAGATCAAGATCAACGGCAAGCCTCTCTTCGATGAGACGGGTGCGTTCGCCGGCTATCGCGGTACTGGCACGGATATCACCGAACTGAAGCTCGCAGAAGATCGGTTGCGGACGATCAACGAGGAGCTTGAGCAGAGCGTGCAGGAGCGCACCACCGCGCTGCAGCAAAGCGAGGCGCGCCTGCGGACCATCATGGACAGCACGGTCGACGGCATTGTCGTCATCAACGCTGACGGCATCGTGGAATCCTTCAGCCGCAGTGCGGCCGGAATGTTCGGCTATGACCCCGACGAGGTCATCGGCAATAACGTCTCGATTTTGATGCCCGAGCCCTATCGCAGCCGCCACAACGACTACATCACGCGATATCTCGACGGCGGCAAGGCGCGCGTCATTGGAATCGAGCGCGAGGTTCGCGGCCGCAGAAAGGATGGCTCCACCTTTGCGATGGAGATTGCCATCAGCGAGGTCGGCTACGCTGGGGATCGCCTCTTCACCGGCCTGGTTCGCGACATAACCGAGCGCAAGCGCGTGCAGCAGGAGCTGGTCGCGGCCTGGAAGGCGGCGGAGGCGGCCAACAAGGCGAAGAGCGAGTTCCTCTCCTCCATGAGCCATGAGCTGCGCACGCCGCTCAACGCAATCCTGGGCTTCGCGCAGCTGCAACGGGATTATCCCGATCAGCCGCTCACGGAAGAGCAGCGGACCATCATCGATCAGATCTATGATGGCGGGCGGCACCTGCTCTCCTTGATCAACGATGTGCTCGATCTTTCGAAGATTGAATCGGGCAGCGTCGATCTTCACCTCGAGCCCACGGACGCGGAGCAGGTCCTGCGCGAAAGCGTGACCTTGGTGCAGCCGCTCGCCGACGACCGCGGCATCGACGTCACCATACGCACGCCGACACCTGTGGGCCTGCGGGTCTTGGCCGACAAGGGCCGGGTCAAGCAGGTGCTTCTCAACCTGCTTTCCAACGCCGTGAAGTACAATCGCGAGAACGGCACCGTGACCCTGGATTCGACGCAGACCGAGACGGGCATGCTGTGCATCAGCGTCAGCGATGCAGGCCCCGGCATCTCGGCCGAGGACCATGACGAGGTTTTCCATCCCTTCTCACGCCTCGGCATGGAGGCGTCGAGTGTCGAAGGCACCGGCATCGGCCTGACCATCAGCCGCCAGCTGGTCGAGAGCATGGGCGGCAGCCTCGATTTCGACAGCGCGGCGGGCGAAGGCAGCACCTTCTGGTTCGAACTGCCTATCGCCAAGGGGGATGGCGCCGCCTGAGCCTACCGTCGTAGACTGGGGCTCGACGATGTCACTTGGAACGAGACGGTGAGCGCGCGCGACGACATTTCCCTGACGGGGCGGGACTGGCTCTTTGTGCTCTTCCTTCTGAGCATCGCCGCCTATGTGGCGCTGCTGATACTCGCCTTCGAGCTGCGTCCCGAAGCCTTCGCCGCCGCAGCCACGCTGCTCGATGCCCTGCCGCTCGACCCGCTTCGTCTGGCGCGGCTCGATTGCGCGGCGAACGAGGCCGGGCCGGGCCTCGCCGTCGCCCAGCGCATCAATTTGGCCGTGCTGCCCATGCTCGCCGTGGGCCTCGTCTACAACACCATCGATCTGCGCCGCCGAACCGAGCCGCTGCCGGCCGGAAACTGGCTCCTGAGCCTGATCAGCCTCGCAGCCCTGCCGGCGCTGCTGGCCACCGCCTGCCCGCCGCTATGGCAGGACACGGTACCGGCCGAACTCGCCGACGTTATCGCCTTCGCCCATGCTCACGCTGCCGCTGCCGCCCTCTACGCGCTCGTGCTGCTCTCGCTCTGCAACAGCGTAACCCTGATCCCCGCGGCTTTGCTGCGACGGCTGATTCCGAAACCGAAGGTGGCGGTACCAAGCGAGGAGTGAAACCACCGACCGGAGGGAAAGCGTGGACGAAGACGACGACACGACGCTCTACCGCCGCGACTGGCTCTATTTGCTCTTCATATTGCTCATCGCCGCCTATACGGGCGGGCTGATCGCGCTCTACGAATTCGCCCCCGAGCGCTTCGCGGCGCTGCCGCTTCCCCTGCAGGCCCTCGGCTATGTCTGTGCCGAAAGCCAGGATCTCATTCAGCACGTCAACCTTCTGGCCCTGCCGATGATCGCCGCGTCGATCCTCTACCACGTGATCGACCGGCGCGCGCTCGGCAAACCGGTCTCGAAAGGAAACCTCGCCTTCTCCGCCGCCTGCTGGCTTGCCCTGCCGCCCTGGCTCGCCGCCAGCTGCGAGCCCGCGTGGCTCGGCGACGTTTCCTCCGGCCTGGTCATCCTGATGCAGGACTACAGCCTCGGCGCCCTCATCTACGCTGCACTGCTGCTGAGCCTATGCAACGGCGTTTCGTATTTGTTGGCGGCGGGACTGCTAGGGTTGTTTCGGCCCCCGCGGGTGGTGCCGTAGGATAGCAAGTAAATAGCCGCCGGCAGCCTAACCCGCCAGCTCCTTGCTCCG
>CAZKTK010000109.1:0-8775 GCA_964555535.1 uncultured Rhodospirillaceae bacterium | reverse complement strand
GCGGCCTGGTGGACCACTGGCTGCATCCCATTCGCGAGGTCAACGACGCGCACCGGGAAGAGCTCGACGCCATTGCCGACCCGCACGCCCGGCTCAACCGCCTCTGCGAGCTGAACGTCATCCGACAGGTGCGCAATGTGGCATCGGATGTTTTCGTGCAGGAGGCCTGGGCGCGAAACCAGGACCTGCATGTCCACGGCTGGGTCTATTCCCTCGCCAACGGCCTGGTCACCGACCTCGATGTCACGGCCGGCCGCCCGGAGCTCAGGTAGCAGGTTTTTCCGGGTCTATTCCGGCCATTCGCACGCCGTCCACAATATCCTCGAAGTGCCGCATGTCGCGGTAGAACGGGACCCGGCGACGGCGCGCGATCGAGAAGTCCGGAT
This sequence comes from uncultured Rhodospirillaceae bacterium, assembly GCA_964555535.1. Lineage (GTDB taxonomy): Bacteria > Pseudomonadota > Alphaproteobacteria > UBA7887 > UBA7887 > UBA7887. Next base: position 8,389 of record CAZKTK010000109.1, on the reverse strand, counting down.
TGGCCTGAAAAACCTGCTGCCACGCCTTCCGCGCCGCCTCGGGCTCGCCGAGCCGGCCGCAGCAGGCAGCGAGCACGAACGGCGTCGAATCGGTCTCGACCTTGAGCGCCATGCGCTGTTCGAGAAGGCTGCGGCTCCCCTGGTAGTCGCCGAGCATGTAGTGGCCGAGCGCGCTCAGATGCAGCAGGACATTGGGGAAGAATGGATCGAGGCGCATCGCATTGGCCAGATGGCCGAGGGGCTCCCTGGCATCGAGGCGGACCGCCGTCTCGGCCTCGGCAATGCCGTCGGCCAGCGTGGTCTCGTCCACCCCGCCCCAGCCGTTCATGTATTGCGAGACCAGCGTGAAGCCGAGCATGGCATGGGCGGCGGCGAAGTCGGCATCGAGGGACAGCACCTGGCGCAAGATGCGAACCGCCTCGATGGCCGAACCGGGGGTCAGTGTCCAGGCGCTTTCGCGGCCGCGCAAGTAAAGATCCCAGGCCGCCATATTGCTGGTGCCGTGGCGCGAGGCGCTTTCCTTCTCTTCCGGCGCCAGCCTCAGCGATAGCTGACTGACAATGGCTTCGGTGACCTCGTCCTGGACGGCAAATATGTCTTCGAGTTCCCGGTCGTAACGCTCGGCCCAGAGGTGCCCGCCACTGGCGCCGTCAATCAGCTGGGCGGTGACGCGGACCCGGTTGCCGACCTTGCGCACGCTGCCCTCGAGCACGTAGCGCACGCCGAGCGCCGCGGCGACATCCGGCAAATTGTGGGCGCTGCCCTTGTAGACGAAGGCGGAATTGCGGGCGATGACGAACAGGCCGGGAACCTTGGAAAGCTCGGTGATCACGTCTTCCGAAATGCCGTCGGGAAAATACTCCTGCTCCGGGTCGCGGCTCATATTGTCGAAGGGCAGGACGACGATTGACGGCCGATCCGTGATCGGTGCGACCCTGGCAGGTGCGATCGCGGCGGGCTCGTCACCATGCCCATCCAGGGCAACGCGCCAGGCATGCACGGGACGGGCGATGTTCTTCACGCTGTGTTCGCCGGCATCGGCGAAGTGCGCGTCGACCTTGCCCTGGCAGACTTCGTGAACATTGGCCGAGATGCAGACTCCGCCAGGCTCGGCCAGGGCTTCGAGGCGGGCGGCAATGTTGACGCCGTCGCCATAAACCGTGCCGTCGGCCTTCTGCAGCACCTCGCCGACATGGATGCCGATGCGCAAGCGCATGCGCCGGGCCTCCGACATCGGTTCGTTGTAAGCGGCCAGATCCTGCTGAATTGCCAGCGATGCCTGCACCGCCCCGGTAGCCAGCTCGAAGACCGCCAGCACGGAATCGCCGGCGGTATCCACGACCCGCCCGCCGCTGCCTGCAATATGCTCGCGAAAGACCGCACGGCAATCGTCCAGCGCCGCCAGGGTTGCGTGATCGTCGTCCTGCATGAGCCGCGAATAGCCGGCGACATCCGCCGCCAGAATCGCTGCCAGTCGCTGCTCTACAGCCGCCCCCGTCATCGCCGCCTCACGATTGCCCCCCATGGGCCTGCGATACCAAGTGAGTGACAGGCGCGCCTGGCTGTCAAGGCGCTTGGTCATCCGCGGTGTGAGCAACCGGCAGTTCCACCCAGAAGGTACTGCCCTCGCCGAGGGTGCTCTCGAAGTCGAGGCGTCCGCCCATGCTTTCGATCAACTGACGGCTTATGGTCAGCCCGATTCCGGTGCCTTCGATCTTCGACGCCTCGGCACCGAGGCGCGAGAACGGTCGGAACACCTCGTCATGGCGGTCGGCCGGTATGCCCGGGCCCGTGTCGGTCACGGTGAGTCTCACCATGCCGGCCTCGCCGGCGACCGAGCCCACGGTCACGGATCCTTTGGCAGAGTTATATTTCACGCCATTGGACAACACGTTCAGCAGGACTTGCTTGAGCCTGTTCCGGTCCGCCCTGACGAGAACGCCTACCAGGCCATCGGCCTGTACCAGGACATCGATACCCGCGCGCCGGGCCAAGGGCCTGACCAGCAGAACGCTCTCCCGGATCACCTGCGCCAGATCCACGGCGTCCACAGACAAATCGAGGCGGCCCGCCTCTATTCGCGATAGGTCCAGAACCTCGTTGATCAGCCCCAGGAGATGATTGCCGGCACTAATGATATGCTTGATGCTGGAAAACTGCTCCTTGCTGAGAGGCTGATCGGAATAGTCCCGCAACATTTGCGCAAAGCCCATGATGGCATTGAGGGGCGTGCGCAGCTCATGGCTCATGGAAGACAGGAATTCCGACTTCGCGCGATTGGCGACGTCGGCCAGTTCCTTGGCCTTCAGCAAGGCCTGCTCGTTCTCCTTTTCCTCCGTGACATCGAGGCGGATCGCCACCGTGCCCCCGTCCGACGTCTGGCGATCCATCGCGCGCAAGGTGCGGCCGGCGGCAGTGACCATCTCAGTAAAGGGGGTGTCGTCGCGAAAATTCGCGAGTCTCGCTTCGATCCATTCCTCTTCCTGTCCGACACCATCCGGAAACCACTTGGCATCGAGATTGCGGCGGATCATCTCCCGCGCGGTTGTGCCAGGCTCGATGTGTCCCTTGAGCGGCGGAAAGAAGTCCTCCGTCACGCTGTTGGCCAGCACGACGCGGTCCTCGTCGTCATAGATGACGAACGACATGGGCAGGCTTTCGATAGCCTCCAGGAATCGCGCCTGGAGGAGGCGCAGTTCTGCCTCAATTTGCTTCAGCCCGGTAATATCGGTGTGGACCAGCGCAATGCCGTCATTGCTCGTTCGCCGCTCGGTAATAAGCAGCCAGCGACCGTTCTTCAGCCTGACCTCGATATCTTCACCCGGATTGCGGTGCTGCGCCAACCGCTTCTGTACCTTGTCTTCCAGGTCCTCGCCCGGATGGCTTGCGACGTCGGTTTCCACTGTGGCCCTCAGCAGGGCCTCGTAAGTGATGCCGGGCTCGATCAGATCCGCGATCGCGGCGAATGTTGATTTGTACTTGGCATTGCAAAACACCAGGCGATCGTCCTCGTCGAAGAGGGCGAACCCCTCGCTGATGCTTTCGAAGGTCGCTTCCAGCAGTTCCGTCTTCTGGGACAGATCCCTGGTCCGGTCCGCGACGCGCGCCTCAAGGTCCTCATTTGCCTTTCTGAGCTGTCTTTCCGCTTTCTTCAGGTCGGTAATATCCGTCGCCACGGATACCACCCCGCCACCGCTCGTCCGGCGCTCGTTCATCAGGAAGAACTGGTCCGGCCCCAGCTGACGCTCGAAAGGCCCGGAGGGCTGCTCATGCCGGTCTTTTCGCTCGCGAAACCAATCCTCCTCGCGGCCCCTTGCCTGGGGCTCCAAGCCGGCTTTGGAAATGCCCCGGATGATCTCGTCGAAGCTGGTGCCGGGAACCCACAAATGCGCCACGGTTTCGTAGAATTTCAAGATCTGCGAGTTTGTCATGACCAGCCGATCGTCCTTGTCGAATAGTGCAAAGCCCTCTGACAGGGACTCGATGGCATCGACGAGGAGCGCATGGTTCTCCGCTGCCCGTGCCTCGCTCACTCTCAACGCATCCTCTACTCGCCTGCGGTCGGAGATGTCGTAGAAGACCGACTGGATAGCGGGCGCTCCATCCCAGTCCACCACCGTCGCACGCGACTCGAGCCAGGCCGTGCTGCCATCCTTCCGCAAGGCCCGCATCTCATAGGTGGCGGGTACGGGCTCCCCCTTCAGCCTGGCCTGTGCGTATCGCTTCACCCGATCGCGCTCGTCCGCATGCAGATGGACTTCCAACGGGCCGGCAAGGCGAAAATCGCTGTCGGACGCGTAGCCCAATATCCGCGCCGCTTCCTCGTTCGCGAACAGGATGGTGAGCCCCCTGTGAACGATCACGCCCTGGATCGAGCCCTCGACGAGCGAGCGAAAACGCTGCTCGCTGGCGCGCAGCTCGCTTTCCGCGCGTTCGCGCTCGCCGATGTCCCGCAAGGCGGTGGCGATCAGGGTTCCCTCCCCGGTCTCTATCGCATTCAGGCTGATCTCGACCGGTATCTCCCGGCCGGACTTGGTGCGCGCATGCAAGGTTCCGGCCTGCCCCATCGCCCGCGGCTCGGGCGCCGCGACATAGCCGCGGCGGTGGGCGTGATGCTGGCCGGCGTGACGTTCCGGCACGAGCATCTCGACCGGCTGACCAACCAGTTCCCCGCGGGCATAGCCGAACAGTGCCTCGCTCTGGCGGTTGACCTGGGTGATCGTGCCATCGCTATCGACGATCACCATGGCGTCGGGTGCGGATTCCAGCAGCGCCCGAAACGTCTCCTCGCGGCGCACCAGACTTGTGATGTTGGACCCGGTGCCGCGGTAGCCGCGAAACCGGCCGTCCGAATCCAGGATCGGCGTGCCGTTGGCGCGGATGTGGATGACGTTCCCGTCGGCATCGTCTTGCATGTAAACGAAACCGCGAAAGGCCCGTTGCGCCTCCAGGTCTGCGCGATGCCGCCGCCATTTCTCGTCGTCTTTGTCGGCGGCGGATCTGAGGTCGAAGCGCGTCAGGCCGATGGCCGATACCTGAGACGCCGTGATTCCGGGCACGATCTCTTCCGGCACACTCGTGAATCGGTGAGAGTCATCAGTCTCCCAGAACCAGTCGGACGCAGATTCGGCGAAATCCCTGAAGCGCGCTTCGCTTTCATTGAGGGCATCGATGGCCTGCTTGCGCTCGCTGATGTCGGTGACCGCGATCAGGACCGCGTGCCTGCCCTTCCAGGCGATGGACTGAACCCGGTTTTCCGCCCACCAGACCGAGCCGTCCTTGCGCAGCGCCTGCATGGTGTAGCTCTCGGGCGCCTCTTCGCCTTCGAGGCGGGCCTTGTAATATTGCGCGATCCGTTCATGCTCACTGGCGGCGACCAGGGGATAGGACGAGCCGAGCGCAAGCACCTCCTGCGGGCTTGCATAGCCGCACATATCGGCGAATGCCTTGTTGACGAAGACAAAACATTCGTCTTGGCGAATGGCTATCCCTTGAGTCCAGTTTTCCAGGATCTCCAGGAACAGCGCATCGTCGCCGCCAGGCACTGCCTCGGCTCGATCGCTCGTCACTGTCTCCACCGCACTTTTTTTGGTCTTTGAACCAGTGTATGCCGAGGGTCGGCGAGAACCAATAGGGCGGCCCTCGACCGCTCGTACAGCGGCGACGATGAACATGGGGTAAAGGAGACGCGCGTCAGCCTCTATGGGTGGTGCGCCCAGACGGTTACGCTATCGAGCCGCACCGAGGCCGCAATCCCTAGGCCTTGGGAAAACCCGTCGGCCCGCCGGGGTCGGCGCCCGGATCGGCGTAATAGATGGTCATGTCGAAGATCTTGCCGCCGCGGCAGTGGAAGAAATTGCAGTTCTTGAGCCGCCGCGTGCCGGCGTCGAGATAGGCGGAGCCTGGCTTCGGCAACAAGGTGACATCGAAGGTGGCGGCACAACACGCATTCGGCACATCGACGAAATGACGGAACGCGGTGAAGCGAGGCACATAGTTGGCAAACAGATGCTCGTAGAATTCCCGCAACGGACTCTCGCCGGCTTGCGGAGAAACCGCAAAGCGGCGCACCGGCGCATCGCCGTGATAGATGGTGACCTGCGCATCCGCGGTGAAACAGTCGAGCGTGGCTGCGATGTCCTCGCGCATGACACTGCCGAAATAAGCCTCCTCAACGAGGGTCACATAGAAGTCGTGATCGTGGGATGTCTCCGACACGCCAAAGCCCCTTCCAGTTCGCCGGCCGCGCGCCGGAGCATAGGGTGACGGGCTGGGACGTGTCCAGGGCAAGGGGCTTCGGCTCTCCCGATTGCCGATTTGACACTGCCGGAATTTCTGGCGATCCTTTTCTGGGCAACCGGATCCACACGGGGCAACGAAAGGACAGGCATATGATGGCTCGATCGTCGTGCCGTAAGCTGAGTGTTTCTGCCTTCGCCACCACCTCTCTGGTCGCCTGCGCGTTTGCCGTCGCACGACCTGCGTTGGCGGATTCGCACACCGTCCAGGACGTGCCCGCTGCCGCCGGCGCGGGCGTTGGCGTGCCCGCGCAAAGTGAGATTGACGAGACCATCGCGGTGCGACCCGGTCAGATCATCGAAGCGCAGATCGACGAGAACGGCGTCCGTCCCGTCCTGCTGCTCGATGGCAGCGACATCTACCTGGTCGATCTGATGACAGGCAGGGGCGTGAAATATGAGGGTTTCGCTTCCCGCGCTCATCAAGACAACCCGCCACTTATCAAGCTAAGCGACGATGAAGTCATTCCCGCAGACGAGGCGTTGCGCTACCCCTACCTGATCGAAAGGGCGCGGTGACGCCCCCTGGTGGCACGTTAGAGCGCTTCACGGCCTGAGCGGCAGCGGCTCTCCTTCTGGCAGGCCCACCTCGAAGACGTTCAGCGTCATGGAGACGAGGGTGTAGTAGCCGAGCAGGCCGACCAGCTCGACGACGCCGGCCTTGCCGAGGTGCTTCTCGGCGTTGGCAAAGGTCTCGTCGCCGACGTTGTGCGTGGCGTGCAGCTCGACGGAGAAGTCATAGATCGCGGCCTCGTCGTCGTTGACGATAGCCGGCCTTTGCCGTGCCTCCAGAGCGTCGATCACGTCGAGCGCCAGGCCGCCCTCGATGGCGAACTTTTTGTGGGCGTACCATTCGAACTGGGCCGTCCAGTGGCGCGCCACGGTGAGGATGGCGAGCTCCTTCAGGCGCGGTGACAGCGAGGTGCCGAAGCGCAGCAGGGCGCCCAGATGCTGGGCGCGGTCGGCGAAATCCGGGCTTTGCAGCCAGGCATTGAAGGGCCCGCGGGCGCCCGAGCCGCGCGGCCCGGCGCTGATGGTGTCGTAGACCGCGCGCTGGGCGTCGGTCATCTCCTCCGGTGTCAGCGTCGGTATGCGCGGCATGGCGTTCCCCCTTACGAGACGAGCTTGGCTTTGGCCTCGATGCGCCGCGCATGCAGGATCGGCTCGGTATAGCCGCTCGGCTGCGTGGTGCCCTCGAAGACGAGGTCGCGCGCCGCCTGGTAGGCGACACTGTCGGCGAAGTTCGGCGCCATCGGCTGATAGAGCGGGTCGCCCGCGTTCTGGCCGTCGACCACCGCGGCCATGCGCTCGAAGGTCTCGTTGACCTGCGCTTCCGTGCAGACGCCGTGGCGCAGCCAGTTGGCGATATGCTGGCTGGAGATGCGAAGCGTGGCGCGGTCCTCCATGAGGCCGACATCGTTGATGTCCGGCACCTTGGAGCAGCCCACCCCCTGGTCTACCCAGCGCACCACGTAGCCGAGAATGCCTTGCGCATTGTTGTCAAGCTCTTCGCGCACCTCTTCCTCAGACCAGTTGATGCCTTCGGATAGCGGCACCGACAGGATATCGTCGAGGCTGGCGCGCTCGCGCCCCTTGAGCTCGTCCTGGCGCATGCCGACATCGACCTGGTGATAGTGGATGGCATGCAGGGTGGCCGCCGTCGGCGAAGGCACCCAGGCACACGACGCGCCCGCCTGCGGGTGGCCGATCTTGGCTTCCAGCATGTCCGCCATCAGGTCCGGCATGGCCCACATGCCCTTGCCGATCTGGGCCTTTCCTTGCAGACCGCATTCGAGGCCGATATCCACGTTCCAGTCCTCATAGGCCTGGATCCAGGCGGCCTGCTTCATGTCGCCCTTGCGGATCATGGCGCCGGCCTCCATCGAGGTATGGATCTCGTCGCCGGTACGATCCAGGAAGCCCGTATTGATGAAGCAGACGCGGTCCTTGGCCGCGCGGATGCATTCCTTGAGATTGACGGTGGTGCGCCGCTCCTCGTCCATGATGCCCATCTTGAGGGTCAGGGGCTTGAGCCCGAGCACCTCCTCGACGCGCCCGAACAGCTCGCTGGAAAAGGCGACCTCCTCCGGGCCGTGCTGCTTCGGCTTGACGATATAGACCGAGCCCGCGCGGCTGTTGCGGAACTTGCCGCCGCCCTTGAGGTCGTGCATCGCGATGAGACTGGTGAAAAGCGCGTCGAGAATGCCTTCCGGCACCTCGTTGCCGTCACCGTCGAGCACTGCGCCGTTGGTCATCAGGTGGCCGACATTGCGCACCAGCAAGAGGCTGCGCCCCGGCAGCGTCATGCTGTCGTCGTCAGGCGTGAAATATTCGCGATCGGGGGCCAGGCTGCGCTCGACCGTCTGCCCGCCCTTGTCGAAACTGGCGGCGAGGTCGCCCTTCATCAGCCCCAGCCAGTTGCGATAGACGAGCACCTTGTCTTCCGCATCCACCGCGGCAACGGAGTCCTCGCAATCGACGATCGTGGTGATGGCCGATTCGATCATCATGTCGCAGATGCCGGCGGCATCGTTCTTGCCGATGGGATGCTCGCGGTCGATGCGCACCTCGACATGCAGGCCGTTATTCTC
>CAZKTK010000108.1:0-8785 GCA_964555535.1 uncultured Rhodospirillaceae bacterium | reverse complement strand
AGCAGCCGCGGCTGCTGGTGGGGCGCCAAGCATCACTGCACGTTTTGTGGCCTCAACGGCGACGGCATGGGCTTCCGCGCCAAGTCGACCGAGCGCGTCATCGAGGAGATTCGCACTTTTCACGGCAATTGGAAGGTGCCGCGGTTCATCGCCACCGACACCATCATTCATATGCCGCATGTCACCGAGCTCTTCGGCCGCTATGCGGACGAACTTGCCGATTTTCGCTTTTTCTACGAGATCAAGTCCAATGCCAGCGAGGCACAGTTGCGCATGCTTGCCGAGGCCGGCGTGACCTACGTCCAGCCGGGTATCGAGAGTTTGAACGATGACATCCTGCGCCTGATGCGAAAAGGCGTCACCGGCATGCAGAACATCTGTCTGCTGCGGAACTGCAACGAGATCGGCACCCGCGTCTATTGGAACATGCTGTGCGGCTTTCCCGGCGAGGACGGCCGCACTTACGACAGAATGGCGAAGGTCATAGGGCTGATCCAGCACCTGGAACCGCCGCATGGGCTGTCGAAAATCCGCATCGACCGTTTCAGCCCCTTTCATGTCACGCCACAAGAGCTCGGCTTCGACAATGTGAGGCCTGATCCTGCCTACCAGGTGATCTACGACCTGCCCGCGGAAGCGCTTCACGAGCTCGCCTATTTCTTCCAAGGCGACAGGACGGACGGCGGAGACGTCAAGGCCTATGTGGGATCGATCACCGATGCCTTGAACCGCTGGCGCGATCGCACCTTCACCGAGGCAGGCGCGGCGCGGCTGTGCCTGAGCAGGCTCGGCCCGCTGACCATGGTCTACGACACGCGCGACTGCGCGGTGGAAGAGCATCGCCCGTTGAGCGACGCTGAGGCGGAGGTGCTGTTCAGCTTCGACAAGCCGGAGAACATTGCCAAGCGGATCGAGAAACTGCGCAAGACGTGGCAACATGCAGAACATCCGCAAGCCTGTTTCGATGAGTTGGTGCGGGTAGGCTATCTGCTTGTCGAAAAGGGCCGCGCCCTGCGGCTGGTGATCGTTCCCGACATCAAGGTGCGCGACTGGGACAGCTCTCGTCACTTTCCATTGAGGGAACTGCTGCCCGCGGAAACAGACGAGAAAGCGGTCGCTTGAGCGCTATCCTTCGGCGATTTGGCGCCGGGCCAACTCGGCAAAGACACCGTCCGCATCCATCAGATCGTCGAAGGTGCCCTGCTCCACCACCACCCCGGCATCGACCACGACGATCTTGTCGGCGCGACGGATCGTGCTCAGCCTGTGGGCGATGGAAATGCGCGTGCATTGCATGGCATCGAGCGACGAGGTCACGATGGCCTGGGTGCGGTTGTCGAGCGCACTGGTGGCTTCGTCGAAAATCAGGATGCGCGGCTTGTGGACGATGGCGCGGGCGATCATCAGGCGCTGCCTTTGGCCCCCCGAAATGGTCGATGCGCCCTCGGCCAGCACCGTGTGCATGCCCATGGGCATGGCCTTCAGGTCCTCCTCCAGGCCGGCGGCGGCGACCGCCTCCCAGGCATCCTCCTCGCTGAGGCTGGCGCCGGCGACGATATTCTCGAAGATGCTGCCCGTGAGCAGGCGGCCGTTTTGCAGCACCACGCCGATATTGCGGCGCACCGCCTGCTTGTCGAGACGGCGCAGGTCGTGGCCGTCGAGGAACACCGTGCCGCGCTCGATCTCCTCGAAGCCGAGCAGAACCCGCACCAGCGTTGACTTGCCACACCCGGAGGGCCCGACGATCGCCACGTGCTGGCCTGCCTCGATGGTCAGCGTCAGCCCGTTGAGGATCAACGGCCCGTCCGGGTCATAGCGGAAGTGCACATTGGCGACCTCGATCTCGCCCTGCAAGTCGCCGGGATCCTCGGCGCCGGCCACGGTCTCGGACTCGATCTTCATGATCGGATCGAGCTGGCCGTAGGTGGGCTTGATGGTGACCAGGTTGGTCCAGGCATTGGCCAGGCTTTGCGCCGCCACCATGACCTGGCCCAGGGCAACGTTGAAGCCGATGAAATCGGCCATGGGCATGACGCTGGCAAGAGACTCGCCTCGAATCTGGTCCCAGGTGAAGGCGGTATCGAAATAGGTGAAGAGCTGGTCGCCCTGGAGCGCGATCACGATGATCACGACGGTCGTCGACAGCATGGCGAGCGTTGATTGCAGCACCGCCATGCGGCGACGAACAATGAATTGCGTGACCGTGAGCCTGGCGATGCTGGCGAAGGCACGACTCCATATTCCGAACGCGATTTCTTCCGACCCCGATGCCCGCAGCTTGTTGATGCCGCCGACGAACTGATAGGCCTTGGTCAGTTGCAAACGATCGAGGGTAAGGCGCTCGGCGGTCACTTCGGCCAAACTTGCGGCCAGGCGCATGTTGAGCCAGATCCATACCAACAGGATCACCATCACCAGGGCGCTCAGCAGCAGGTCGTAATAGAACATCAGACCGAGGCTGAAGATGCCGGCCGTGGCCGAGAGTATCGCGGTCACGACCTGAGCCGAGACGATGCGCCGAATACCGTCGACAGCAAAAGCGCGCGCATTGAGGTCGCCAACCGTAAAGCGCCTGAAGAAGGATACCGGCGCCCGCATGAGGCGGTCCCAGACCGCCGCCTGGAGAATCGAGTCGGCCCGCCCCTCCAAGCGCAGGATGGCGATCGATTGCACCAACGCGAAGCCGCCACCGGCAAAGGCCGCCGCCACAAGCGCCAGAATCAGCACGCCCAATTGGCTCAACCGCGCTTCCGGAATCACGGTCTCGGTAATCTCGCCGGCGAACAGGGGCGTCAGCAACGACAGCAACCCGAACAGCGCCGCCGCCGCGAATATCGTGAAAACATCGCGTTGTGCCTGGGGAAACCCGAGCCGGATCATGTCGGAGGGCGACACGTCGCCTTCCGGCAGCCGTCGATAGAGGATGAAGGCGCGCGGGCTCAACTCGGCGGCGACCTTGGCGGTCACCTCGCGCTGGTGGCCCGTGGCGCCCTCGACCAGTATGTAGCTGTCCGGCCCGCGCGGCAGGATCGCGCACGGCCTGTCCCAGCTGCCCAGGAATCCGACCAGCGGCCCAATGTCCTGCGTCCACCACTCGCCCATCAGCGAGACGGCGCGCTGGTGCAGGTCGGCGCGCCGCAGCAGCGCACTGAGCGGATCCCGCGGCGAGGCCCCCTCGTCTCTTTGGATATGGATCTTGATCGACATGGCGTCGGCCACCAGGCTCACCACGGACTCCAGGGCGTGCGCCGTATCGACCGCTGCCGCGCCACCGCCTTCCTTGGTGATGCTGACAAGCTGATTGACCGTCGCCGAGAGCGTGCGCTGCCGCAGGTCCTCACGGGTCCTGACGCGACGGGCTTCGCTTTCCAGCCGGACTTGCACGCGTTCGGCCACCGCTGCCAGGACCGCCTCCTGCAAGGGGCGCGTGTCGGCCGCCGCCGGATCGATGGCAAGCATGCGCCCGGTCGTGATGGCGGTGATCGTGCCGGCCGCGGCGGCGGTAAACCAAGCCGTCGAGGGCAATGGCACCGGCGCGTTCGCTTGTGCTGAAATGTCGCGGCCACCGACCGTCGAGCCCTCGGGCATGCGAGTCAACCAAACATGCCCGTCCACCTGCAGCGAGTCCGGCTCTTCGAGGGCGATCTCGCCGACCCGCATGGTGCGGGCGCCGCGCGGCGGCAAATCGTCGCCCACCAGGGCCACCCCCAAGACGCTCAGCCAGCCATCAAGCGCCTTGGCGAAATGGTTCCGCAATGGCGCCTCGCGGTTCGCGATAACGGTTTCGTCCCAGCCGGCCTCGACGATCACACTGCCGTTGGTCGGCACGGCCACCGGTGGCAGGCCGCCGCTGTCGAAACCGCGCAGCAAGGAGCCCGCCTCGACGCGGAACATGAAGCGGCGGCGTCCACGATGTCCGTCATCGCCGCCTTCCCCCGTCTCCTGTTGCGAGAAGAGGTCGATCGCGCCCTTTCTGACCACCCAGACGCGCGCACTGTCCGAGGCCTCGAACGAATCCTTGCCGCCGAGCGTGCGCGGCGTTCCCTGAACCGACAATTCGTCCATGAGATCCGTCATGCGTCCTTGACCAGCTGGGCGAAGGTGCCGTCCATGTCCATGAGCTCTTCATAGGTGCCGCTCTCGACCACCTCGCCCTGGGCCAGGACCACGATGAGGTCGGCATCGCGTATGGTGCTGAGCCTGTGGGCGACGATGACGCAGGTGCAGCCGCGCCGGCGCAGATTGTCGTCGATGGTCTTCTCGGTAACCGTATCGAGCGCCGCCGTGGCCTCGTCGAGGAACAGGATCGCCGGGTCGCGCACCAGGGCGCGGGCAATCTCCAGCCTCTGGCGCTGGCCGCCGCTGAAATTGGTACCGCCTTCCTCGACCGCGCTGTTATAGCCGCCCGGCCGCGCCGCGATGACCTCGTGGATGCCAGCATCCCTTGCCGCCTGACGAACAACGTTGTCCGGAATCGTCTCGTCCCACAGGGTGAGATTGTCGCGGATCGTGCCCTCGAACAGCATGATGTCCTGGTCGACATTGGTGATCGAATCGTTGAGCACCTCGCGGGCGATGTCCTCGCGCGGATAGCCGTCGAACAAGATTCTGCCGCTGCTCGGCTGATAGAGCCCCAGCAGCAGCCGCGTCAGGGTCGATTTGCCGCTGCCCGAGGGCCCCACGAAAGCGACGCGCATGCCGGGCTGGACGCTCAGCGAAACGTTCTTGATGACCGGCGGATCGAGCGGGCCATAGGCAAAGGATACGTCATCGATCTCGATGGCGCCGTGCAGCCGGCCACTGCTCTTGAGCGGCGGCTTGGTTCGCTCAAACACGGGGTCGGCTTTGTATTCCAGGGCATCGTCGACCATGTTCATGTTGGCACCGACCACCTGCAATTCGGCACTCAGCGTCACGATCGACTGCACCGGCGTGGTAAAGCGCGCAAGCAGGATCTGGAAGCCGACGATATCGCCGATGGTCATATCGCCCTGGATCACCAGCCAGCCACCGTAGCCGAGCAGTGCCGCGCTCATGAGCTGCGAGACCACGCCAGGCACCGAATCGATGGTCGAATTGAGGAAGCCGAGGCGCTGGCGGGTGTTGATGAGGTTGGCGTGATGGCCCGACCAGCGCGAGAAGAAGTCATGCTCCGTGCCGGTCGCCTTGATGGTCTCGATGGCCTGCAGGCCGCCCATGCCGGCCGACACCAGGCGCGCCATGACGCGGGTCTGCTGGCCGTTGAGGTCGGCGCGCACACGATTTGCCATGATCACCACCACGGCGTTCACGGCGCTCAGGACGAACAGCAGAACGGCCAGCTGCGCATTGAGCATGAACATCGCCGCGCCATAGAGGGCGACCAGCACGATATCGACGAAGCTGGTGCTCAGGCGCCCCGACAGCAGCCGCGCGATCTCCTGTGCCGAACGCAGCCGCGCGATGATGTCGCCGGTATAGCGTTGCGTGAAGAACAGCGGCGGCAGCTTGAGAATATGCCAGAACAATTGTGCTGTCATGGCAATGATAAGCTTCAGCTCGACGCGCTGCAGCCAGCGTTGCTGCAGATAGCTGAGCAAGCCGTTGAGGACTGCCGCCAGGGCCAGGCCAATGATCAGCGGAAACAGCCAGCCGGTTTCGGTCTTGATCAGCACCTCGTCTATGAAAGCCTTGAGCAGCCCGGCCATGGCGATGCCCGGCACCACCATCAGCAAGCTGACCAGGAAGACCAGGCCGATACCTGACCACGAGCCCTTGAGCCGCCTGCCGAGCGCCGGGAACAGGCTCGGCCGTCTGCCGCCGCGGCGAAATTCCTTGGTGCGCTTGAACACCAGGACGATGCGCGAATAGCTTTTCTTGAATTCCTCCCGGCCCATCTTGCGCGGCCCGGAGGCGGGATCGTTGATGTAGAAGGTGTTGCCGCGCGTGCCTTCGAACACCACGAAATGGTTGTTGTTCCACATGATGACAGACGGCACGGGCAGCTTCAGCATGTCGTCGATAGGGCTCATGCGCCCACGCGCCTCCAGGCCGTAATGGCGCGCCGCCTTGACGATATTGCTGGCCTTCGAGCCGTCGCGCGAGATGCCGCACTCGTGGCGCAGCTCCTCGAGCGTGACCCAGCGGCCGTAATGGCCGAGGATCATGCCGAGCGATGCGGCACCGCATTCGACGGCCTCGATCTGCAGAATCGAAGGCGTCTTGCAACGGGAACGGGATCCGATAGCCAAGCCTAGTTGCCGCCTGTCATGCTACTTGAGCAGTTGATTGATGAAGGGCAGCACGAACTCGATCGGGCGCCGGGATTCGTAGGTTATCGCCACGCTGGCCAGGCTGCCGACTGCGATCGGTATCGGCGGGCCTTGCGATGTCGACCACTTGAAGCCGCTCGGCGTCGTCGGATCCTCGGTCAGGCTGACCTCTATGGCGTAAGGCGGCCCCGATTCGGTGATCAAATCGACCACATCCGTGTTCTCGTATATGTCCATCAGCGAGGCGCGCGACGAAGGCACGGAATTGACCCGTTCGACGGTGCCGAGCATGGTGCCGTAGATTTCCGGCGGCGCCGATGCCAAGGCCACTTGCACCGGCATCTTGGCCTGCACCAATTGGGCATCGGCGATGAGGATATAGCCACGGATCATGGTCGAGCCGGCCACCAGGTCGATCAGGGCAAGTTGGTCGCCGACACTGATCTGATCGTTGGCGATAACGCTCATCTCCAGAACCTGGCCATCGGACGGGCTGCGGATCTCTTCGGCATGGGTGACCTGGGCTTGCAGGGTCTGAACCTCGGCCTGTGCCTCGGCCAGCTCTTCCTGGGAGCTCCCGATGGAGCTGTGTTGCTGATTCTCGAACTCGCGAAGCTCGGTGGTATCCGACAGGATCTCCGCATTGACCTTGGCGATCTCGATCTCGGCGCTGTTCAGCGAGCTCCGGGTGTCCTCGACATCGGTGCGCTTGACGAAACCACGCTCCAAATCGGCCAGCTGGTCGTCCAGGAGCGCGCGCAGGAAGTCCCGATGCTCGCGTTGTGCCGCGATGTTTCGCCGCAGGGATTCGATCTTCTTCGCATTCAGCGCCCGGCGCTGCTCGATTTCCGCATTCACGGTCGCGGTGAGATGCGTCAGTTGCTGCTGCAAGCGGCTGACTTTCTGCTGCGCCTGGGTCAGTTGGAGGTCCAGGTCGCCGCGTCCGACGGTGAACAGAAGGTCGCCCTTCAACACGGCCTGACCGACCTCGACATGTACGCTCTGGACGGTGCCCGCCGATGTGGCGGTGAGCAGAATGCTTTCCTCCCCCGACTGTCGCACAAAGCCCAGCCCCTGCGCCCGGCTCGGCAATTGCCCGAACAGGCTCCACAGCGCCACCGCCGCGACAATCACGGCCAGCATGAGCAAGCCGAGCCAGCTATGCGGCGAGGTGATGCGGATAACGCGGTCGAGTTGTTCCGGGGACGACGGCGCGTCCAGCGACAGGGCGTCGTTGTCTGCCATGCGAAGCCTACTCCTGGGCTGCGGGCGTATCAGGGCGCAACAAGCCCAGTCCCGCCGAATTGAGTTGCCCGGTCGCGGCCAGCATGGCGATTTGGGCACTGAACAGATCGTATTGCGCTTCCTCGCGCTCCTGCTTCGCAGCATAGACGTCGT
Organism: uncultured Rhodospirillaceae bacterium; assembly: GCA_964555535.1. GTDB lineage: Bacteria > Pseudomonadota > Alphaproteobacteria > UBA7887 > UBA7887 > UBA7887. The sequence goes on along the minus strand of CAZKTK010000108.1, from coordinate 1,136 downwards.
TAAGCGTCGTCAGCAAATCAACGAGATCCGCCCGGAAGTCTTCGAACTGCTCCGACATTTGCAGATAGATCTGCTGCTTTTCCGCATAGCGCAGATCGGCAAATTCCAACGCGTCGCGCGCCGCCGCCATTTGCAGCCAGGCCGTCGTGGCGTCCTGGGCCGCCGCATCCTGCGCCTCGCGAAACTCGTCGCGAAGCTGGGCGACAGTACCCCTGGCCTCGCGAACCGAAGCCGAGGTCTCGCCCGCATCGTAGATGGGAATCGTGACCGTCACGCCGAGGCTGAAGGTCCGTGTGCTGTCATGCTCGACATAACTCGTGCCGCTGTAATGCTTGTTATCCAGCGTAACCTCATAGCCACCGGACATGGACACGCTCGGCATCCAGCCGGCCTCCGCTGTTACGACATCCTTTTCGCCCGCCAGGAGGTCGAACTCCGCCGTGCGCACCGAGGAGTTGTTGGTGCGCGCCATCTGGACCGACGCCTCGAGAGTTTCCGGCGTATGGATTCGCGGATAGGCCTGCGGATCGTAATCCAGGCTTCCGGCAAGGCTCTTGAGTGTAATTCTGGCTATCCGGACGGAGCTTTGATAGCTCGCCACATTGGCGCGCGCGTCGGCCACCTGCGCCCTGACCTGCAAGAGCTCCGTCTCGGTCGCCAGATTGCGCGCCCGCATATCCTCCAGCCGCTGCTGCAGGCGCTGGTAGTCCTGCATTATCTGGCTGCCCGTTTCCGTTAGGCGCGCATTCATGAGCAGATCGCCATAGGCGGTGGCGATCTCGGTGAACACGCTCTGCTCGGTCTCGGCAAGACTGCTTTGCGCCGCGTCCCGCGTATACTTCGCGGAGCCGACCTCGGCAGCGGTCTCGCCGCCGTCGAAAACCGGCAGGCTCAGGCTCAGCGTTGCGCTCTTCTCCAACAGGGTCTCGCGAAGATCGGTTGAGAATTCGTAGTTTTGGTGTATGCGCTCATGGGTGCCGTCGAGCTCGAGGTCGATAGTCGGGCGCCACAGCCCGGTGCGGGCACTCTGGATTTCGGCATTGGCAACCTCGATTGCGGCACGGGCGGCGGCTATCTCGGCGTTCGTTGCCAGGGCGCGGGTAAATAGCTCCATCAGGCCCTGCGCAGCACAATGG
>CAZKTK010000107.1:0-8891 GCA_964555535.1 uncultured Rhodospirillaceae bacterium | reverse complement strand
CCTTCCATGAGGCGCGGCATCAGCTCGACGAAATTGCACGGCATATGGCGGCTGTCGAGCTGCTGGACGAGGATATCGTCCCAGGCATCCTTGCAGGCACCGGGAGAGCCCGGAACGGCGAAGAGATAGGTGCCGCCGGCCACGCCCGCGGTCGCCCGCGACTGGATCGTCGAGGTCTTGATCTTCTCGTAGGAGAGCATGCGGAACAGCTCGCCGAAGCCGGGCACGGCCTTCTCGTAGATCGCCTCGAAGGCTTCCGGCGTGACATCGCGGCCCGTGACACCCGTGCCGCCGGTGGCGATGACCGCATCGACTTCCGGATCAGCGATCCATTCCTTCAGTTTGTCGGTGATCGCCGGGATATCGTCGGTGACGATCGCGCGGTCGGCAAGAACGTGCCCAGCCGCCTGCAGGCGATCGACCAGGGTCTGGCCGGATTTGTCGTTCTCGAGAGTGCGGCTGTCGGACACCGTGAGAATAGCGATATTGACCGCGAGGAACGGCCGCGGGGAATCGATCTTGGACATGGGATGACTCCTTAGAGCGCTCTAGCGAGCGTCTGCCAGCTCGCCCGGTGCGTCAAGGGTCGGCCAGCGCCCGGCGACAAGGTCGTTGAGGCTGTGGGCGCGCTCGCCGAGGCGATGACGATAGATCCAGAGATTTGCCAGCACGTGCCGGATGAAGCGCCGGGTCTCGCGCGACGGCAGGCTCTCGATGAACATCAGCGGATCGTCCTCGCCGTCGAGCCGCGCCAGCCACTTGCCGAGACGGCCCGGGCCGGCGTTGTAGGCCGCCAGCAGGTGCAAAAGATTGCCGTCGACCCGGTTGTGTTCGATCAGGTAGCGGACGTATTTCTGGCCGAGCGACAGATTGAGGCCGGGGGCAAACAGGGCATCGGCCGCGCCGTTGAGATAGCGGCGGTCGTCGGCGATATAGGCGGCCGTGCGCGGCATCAGCTGCATCAGGCCACGGGCGCCGGCCTTGCTGCGGGCGCGGGAATCGAAGGTCGATTCCTGGCGCACGAGGGCCAGGATCAGGGCCTGATCGACACGGAAGCCATCCGCCGGCTGCCAGCTCGGCACGGGATAGAGCGCGCGCAAATGCCGCCTGCCATCGGAAATCGCAAGCTGACTGCCGAGACGAATCTGGATGCCGGGCAGCGCCAGCTCGTCCGCCAGCGCCAATATGGCCGGTGCCGCCTCGCGGCCGAGCCGGGCATACAGCTTGCGCCCTTCCTGCTCCACCAATGAGGTCTCGCCGACCTCGGCCAGCGCAATCGCCCGACGGGTGCCGGGGGCGGTTCCCAGGTTCTCCAGCATCGCCTGGCTGAGACGCGGCGGCTCCCAAGAGAAGCCCGGGGCTTCGAACAGCGAGGCTTGCGCCAGCTGGCCGTAAATCGTGCGCGGATGTGCCGCAGCAAGCCGCAACATCCGGGTCGCGGCCGCCGCATTACCCTGTTCGGTGAAGGCGCGCGAGGCCCAGAAGGCACCGCCGGAAACCAGGATCGGGTCGGAGGTCGATTCCGCCAATCTGGAAAAATAGGGCAAGGCCCCGGCGACATCGCCGAGGCGCCAGGCCGCGAGACCGGCAATCCAGCGTGCCTCGCCGACATGCCCACCGGAGCGCAGCGCCGCAGGCTCGGCGATGGCACGTGCATCGGCAATACGTCCGGCAACGAAATAGCCACGCGCCACGGTAGCCACCAGCGCATCCTGCTCCGCTTCGCTCAACAAATCCGCGACATCGGAAGCCATGACGCGTGCCTTGGCCTCATCAGTCTTGCCCTGACGCACCAGCTTCAAGACCTCACGGCGAACGGCGCGGGCCGCCTTGCGCCCGGCACTGTCGAGGTCCAGACTCGGCAAAGCGCGTTCGACATATTCGCTGATCTCGCCGATTCCCTGCAGCGCGCCCGCCACCGGCTCGCGCGGTGCCGCGGCACCATCCGGCTGGCGTCTCAGCGCCAGGCGATGAATGCGCGCCGCCCCGGGATGGTCCGCATAGAGCGCCAACCAGCCGGCGAGCTCGTCATAGGCGGAGCGATATTTCGTCGGGTGCATGTAACGCTGGAAAAGCACATGCCCCATCAGCAGCGGGTCGTCGAGCGTGGCAATCAAGGCATCCGCGTCATCCCAGGCGCCATCGACCTGCAGGGCGAAAATGCGCCGATAGCGCTCCTGGTCCCAGCGGCTGAGAACCTCCGGCAGGCGCGCCACACGGTCGAGCGCCACCACGGCGCCGCCAAGGGCGGCAACCCGCTCCTCCGCCGTCTCGTTCTGGGCCACGGCAGTGCCGCTGGCGAATGCAAACGCGAGTGCCACAATTGCTGCCGCCGACCGAACTTTCGCCACAAGTGCCACGCGGGAACCCCAGATTTGCCTAAAATACGTCGAAAATGAAGGCGTCTTATAGGCGGGACCGGCGAGGGCTGCAACAACACGACAGGACCCCGGATATTGTTGCCGATACGATCCGAACGCCTATTGTCGGTGAAATTACAGAGGATTGCCGGTGGCTCCTCAGAGGGGCCACCAAGAGAACGCCATCACTTTTTTTGCGATTTGTCTGCCGCGTCGCCGAGCTTGTCGCGAATCGCCAGCAGGTCGCGCCAGGCAAGTCTCTTTTGTGCCGGCTGACGCAGCAGATAGGCCGGATGGAACATCGCCATGGCGGGAATGGCCGCACAGCCGGGCGGCGTGATCTCGTGCCATTTGCCGCGCAGGCGCGTGATGCCCTCGCTGCGGTCGAGCAAGGCCTTTGCGGATATGCCGCCGACGCAAACCACAAGGCGCGGGCGCACCAGCGCGATGTGACGATCCACAAAGGGCCGGCAGAGCGCGATCTCCTCCGGGCTCGGCGAGCGGTTTCCGGGCGGGCGCCAGAACAGCATGTTGGTGATGTAGGCGCTGTCGCGGTCGTGCCCGATCGCCGCCAGCATACGGTCGAGAAGCTGGCCAGCCTTGCCGACGAAAGGCAGGCCGCGGCGGTCTTCCTCGGCGCCGGGCGCCTCGCCGATCAGCATCAGATCGGCTTCAGGATTGCCATCGGCGAAGACCGTGTTCTTGGCTGTTTTCTTCAGAGCGCAGCCGTCGAAGGCGGCGACGGCCTCGGCCAGTGCCGCAACCGTGTCGGCCGCGGCGGCGGCCTCGCGGGCATGGTCGATCAGGGCGTTGGTAGGCGTCAACGCGTGCGCTGCTGGCGCTACGGGCGCAGGCGCGGGCCGCGCCTCGGGCTCCTCTGGGGCGGGGGCTGTGGCGGCGGCGATCAGGCGATCGCGCGGGGTCTCGTCGAGGGCTTCGTCGGCGCCGGCGGCGACAAGCCAGGCAAGCGCGTCGGCGGGATCGCCGCTCGCCTGTCCGGCCATCACCGGGCCGTCAGATGGCGCTGAAGGGGATCGGCTTGCCGGCCGTGTCCTTGACCAGCTTGCCGCCTTCGTCCTGGGCCGCGACATAGCGGCCATGGCCGACGAATGAGCCGACATACAGCACCGGCTTCACCTTCTTGCCTTGATAGTCCTTATCGGCACTCTGGCGCTGACGGCGGGCCGGATTGTTCTTACTGGCCATAACTTCATCTTCTCCTTGGGCTGAGCGCGGTGTTTAGCGCCAACGGTGCATATAGGTCAACACCCCGCCACCATGCCTCAGTCGGTCGCCGACGATGGATCCTCGATCCCTGCCTTGCGCAGGCCGTCCTGCAGCTGCTTGATGAGATCGTCAGTCATAAGGAGCTTCTGCCCTTCTTCGCGCGCCGTCTCGGTCGTAAAGCCGGGGTAAAGCTCCATCAGCCGCTTGGCGGCGGCACGGGCCTCCGCCCCTCGACCCATCTGCCCGTATATCGCCGCAAGGCAATATTGCGTCCAATAGAAGTCGAGGGTGTTGACCTTTTGCGTTTCTTCTAGCGCACTTTCATACTCGCCTCTGCGAAAGTGATCGAGCGCCAGAGGGTAATGATACCACCCTTGATGGTTGGGGTTGAGGCGCATCGCCTTCTTAACAAGGGCAACGCCGCGCTCCCAGCGGCCGGGATAGGCCATGTGGAGGCCCGCTGCTGCAAGCACGAGGGCGTTGTTGGGATTGATCGAAATTGCCCTTTCCGCGGCAACGTAGAATGCATCGACCTCGCCCCGTCCCATATGAACTCTTGCCATGAGCCACTGCACGAGCCCGTTTTTCGGTTCTAGCGCAACACCCCGCTGCGCCGTTTCCAATGCTCTTTGACGGGAATTCGGACGACGGTTGAAGCCATATAGATGCTCGTCAATGTACATTGACGCCAGATACCCCCAAGCCAGCGCGTAATTCGGGTTCACCTCGACCGCACGTTCCAGACAATCGCGTGCCTGCAAATGTGCAGCCGGCAAATAGAGCCGGTAGTAATTGGCGGCAAGCAGCACGCAGTCATATGCGTCGAGGCTCGCGGATTCTGCATGGCGAGTATCGACAATACCAATACGGTGGATGACCCCGCCATGCGGATCCGCGAGCGCGCCGACGACTTGCTCGGTTATTTCGTCCTGGATGGCAAAGATATCGTTGGTGGTCAGGTCGCGCTCGTAGGTCTGCGCCCACAGACTGGCACCACTCTCGACATCGAGAAGCTGCGCACCGACCCGGATCTTGTCGGCTGACCGCCGGACGTTGCCTTCAAGAGCAAAACGCACGCCGAGCTTCTGGCCGATTGCCACTGCACCAGCATTATCGCCTTTGAAGGTGAAGCTGGTATTTTGGGCGATCACGAATAGCTCTCGAAAACGCGTGAGTGCTGTGATCACATCCCCGGTAATACCGTCCACGAAATAGTCCTGCTCAGCATCGCCGCTCGCATTAATAAATGGCAGTACGATGATGGACGGACCCGTCGGCATTGCCAGGACCGGATCGGCGGCCGCCACTTCCTCAGGTCCCGATATGTGTGTCAGCCGCCACGCCGCAATTCCGGCGAGCGTTACGACGACACAAGCCGCAACCACCATAGCCTTGGGCGAGCGCAGTCCGGCTCGCGGTTTCGCTCCCGCCTCGCCTTCCGGCAGCACGCCATAGGCATGGACAGGCTCGTCGATGTTCTTGACCTCGTGCTTGCCGAGATCGGCAAAATCCCGCTCGAGCTTGCCCTGCAGCTCGCCGCGAACCTTGTCCGATACGCAGATGCCACCTGGCTCGGCCAGCGATTCCAGTCGGGCGGCGACATTGACGCCGTCGCCATAGACGGTACCGTCGGTCTGCTCGTGGATATCGCCGAGATTCACGCCGATACGGAAGAGCATCCTCCGGCCTTCGGACAGACCGGAATTAAGCTCTGCCAGGCGCGGCTGAATCGCGATGGCGGCTGTCACGGCGCCCATTGTGGCGTCGAAGATGGCGAGCACGCTGTCGCCAGCCATGTCCACCACACGACCGCCATTGACGGCGATCTCCTCGCGGAAGATATCGCGGCAGCGATTGATGCTCGCAATCGTCGCGCGCTCATCATCGCGCATCAGACGCGAATAGCCCGCGACGTCCGCAGCCAGTATCGCAGCAAGCCGTTGCTTGACCTCCGGCTCCGCCATCTACTCGCCCCCCAAGAGCAATGCAGCAATTCCGATATAGAGTTTAGAGATATGCAAGCTGAGGCTCAAGATGCGCCACCAGGCCGGCCCCCACGTGGACTTCGCGGCCCGAGATGGCTATGTAATAAGGCAATTCAGTGCCAACGCGAGGCTTTGCCCCATGGGCCCCCTGGTCATATCCGCCCCGAAGCGCCGCCGCTCCTGGTCGCGGACGGTGACGGCCATGTTCGCCGTCGCTGCCCTGACGGCCGCCTGCGCCAATGATGGCGGCAACGGCCAGGGCACGGCTTCCGACAATGGGGACCTCGAAGCCGCCGCGGCGCCTGCCGCCGGCAATGGCGACCTGCCCGCCGCGACCTCCGCTCTCGGCAGCTATCTCGCAACCCGGCATGCGCGCCGCAACCACGACAGCGCCGCCATCGCCCACTACATGGCGAGGGTTCTGGCGGAGGATCCGGCCAATCCCGAGCTGCTGGCCCAAGCCCTGACCGCCTCGCTGTCCGAGCGCGATATGGCAAGCACGGTCGACTATGCCCAGCGCCTGCAGAAGGTCGATGAGGAAACGCGCATCGCCGGCATCGCGCTCGCGGTCGACGCCATTGGCAGAGGCGACAGAGCCGCCGCCCTGGGCCATCTCGAGGCGGCGCCGAAATCCGGGCTCAACAAATATCTCATTCCGCTGCTGACCGCCTGGACCCTGGTCGGCGCCGAGACGGGCGATCCCATGACGGCGCTGGCCGAGCTCGGCAAGACCTCCGCCTTCGCCAGCACCCACGATTTCCACAGCGGGCTGCTCGGCGAGATCCTCGGGCACGGCCAAGAGGCGGAGAACGGCTATGCCGGCGCCCTGAGCGCGCTGCGCGGCGGCTCGCTGCGGGTGGTGCTTGCGGCGGCCGGCTTCTACCAGCGATCCGGCCGGGACGACGAGGCGCGCGCCATCTACGATTCCTATGCCGCGCAAAATCCGGACACGACGTTCCTCGACGAAGCCTATGGCGCCCTGGTGGCGGGCGAGGCGCCGGGACTGCTGGTGGCCGACAGCGCCGAGGGCTATGCCGAGGTCTTCTACGGCATCGCCGCCTCCCTGTTCCAGGAGAACGCGGTGGACGCGGCCCTGGCCTATACCCAGATGGCGCTCTATCTGCGCCCGGACATGGATGCGAGCCTGATGCTGCTGGGCGACATCATGGCGGCGACGGAGCGCTTTGACGAGGCGGTCGCGGCCTATACCTCGCCCACCGAGAGCGACGCCCTGACCTGGCATTTGCGCCTGCGCGCGGCCGGTGCGCTGGCCGAACTCGAACGCATCGACGAGGCGGCCGAGCATTTGCGGCGCATGGCGCGCGAGCGCCCGGAGCGCGCGGACCCCCTGATCACCTTGGGCGACATGATGCGCAGCCGCAGCCGCTGGGAGGATGCGGTCGAGGCCTATGACTCGGCGCTGGCACGCATTCCCACCCTCGACCAGCGCCACTGGACTCTGCTCTACGCCCGCGGCATCGCGCTGGAGCGCTCGAAACAATGGCCGCGCGCAGAAGCGGATTTCCTGCAGGCGCTGGAGCTCGAGCCCGATCAGCCCCTGGTGCTCAACTATCTCGGCTACAGCTGGGTCGAGAAGGGCCTCTATCTCGACCGCGCCCGGGCGATGATCGAAAGCGCCGTCGAGCAGCGGCCCAATGACGGCTATATCGTCGACAGCCTGGGCTGGGTGCTCTATCAGCTCGGCGACTTCGAGGGCGCGACCGAGCACCTTGAGCGCGCGGCGGAACTGCGGCCCTCGGACCCGGTCATCATAGACCACTATGCCGATGGCCTGTGGCGGGTCGGCCGCCGCGAGGAGGCACGCTTCCAGTGGCGCCGCGCGCTGTCCTTCGAGCCGGAAGACGACGTCGCCGAGAGCCTGCGCCACAAGATCGTCAACGGGCTCGACCCGCTGCCGCTGCCGGGCGACAAGCCCGAGGATCTCTAGCGCTGACAGAAGCGCCCTTCAGCGAGCCCGCCCCGGCCAAGGTCAATCTGCATCTGCACGTCACGGGCCGCCGCGACGACGGCTATCACCTGCTCGACAGTCTGGTGGTGTTCACCGCGCTGGGCGACACGTTGCGCGCCACGCCGGCGGACAGCCTCAGCCTGACCGTCGCAGGCCCCAACGCCGCCGCGCTCGGCGAGACGGCAAAGGCGGACAATCTGGTGCTGCGCGCCGCGCACGCCCTCGCCGCTGCGGCCGGTATCGAGCCCTGCGCGGCCCTCACCCTGGAAAAGACCTTGCCGATCGCGGCCGGTATCGGCGGCGGCTCGGCCGATGCGGCGGCGGCGCTCAGGCTGCTGTCGCGGCTCTGGCAAGTGAGGCTGCCGGGCGAGAGGATGCACGCCATCGCCGCCGGCCTCGGCGCCGACGTTCCCGCCTGCCTGGTCTCGCAGCCGCTGGTGCTCGGCGGCATCGGCGAGAGCCTGACGCCGCTGGCCGGCGCCTTGCCGCCTTGCGCACTGCTGCTGGTCAATCCGGGCGTCCCCGTCTCGACGCCGGCCGTCTTCGCCGCCCGCACAGGCGGCTATTCGCCGGCGGCACCTTTTGCCGAGAGTCCACGCACCGCCGCAGACCTCGCGAGCGCGCTCGGCCGGCGCAAGAACGACCTGGAAGCCCCGGCCCGGCAACTGGCGCCGGTGATCGGCGAGGTGCTGTCGGCGCTCGAAGCAACGCGAGACTGCCTGCTCGCCCGCATGTCCGGCAGCGGCGCCACCTGCTTCGGCCTGTATGCGAGCCTGGACCAAGCCACCGCCGCAGAGAAACGCTTGGCTGGGGCACAGGAGTCGTGGTGGTGCGCGGCAACCGAGCTGTTAAATCGGTGACAGTTACCTATTTCCTACTCCACCCGATACCGGATTCCGAGGTGGTAATAGGTAACTGTCACCGATTTATTATCGCCGAGTTCCCGGCGCCGATCCATTCTCAATAGCCGAGCGCGCAGCCGTCCTTGCGGGGTTCGGAGCCGGCGGTGAGCACGCCGGTGTCCCAGTCGATGGCGATGGCCTGGCCGCCGCCGACGGGGAAGCTGGCCTCGACGACATTATGGCCGTATCCCGCCAGGGTTTCGCACACATCCCCCGGCAGGCCGCGCTCCACCCGCAGCTCGCCGTCGATGGCAAACGCGCGCGGGAAATCGAGCGCTTCCTGGGGGCTCATGCCGTAGTCGAGCATGTTGGTCAGCAGATGCACATGGCCGATGGGCTGGTAATGGCCGCCCATGACTCCGAAGGGCATCATCGCACGCCCGTCCTTCATGGCCATGCCGGGGATGATGGTGTGCAGCGGCCGCTTGCCCGGCGCGATGCAGCAGGG
>CAZKTK010000106.1:0-8895 GCA_964555535.1 uncultured Rhodospirillaceae bacterium | reverse complement strand
ATATCGATGCGCTTAAAGAGGTGCCATTGCGGCTTATCGAAATCCACCAGGGTACCGACGAGCACGGTCGCCAGAATGCTGAAAGGCACGTTGAACAGGAACAACCATTCCCATGACAGGGATTCGCTGATCCAGCCGCCGAGGCTCGGGCCGAGTGCCACGGCGCCGGTGCCGAGCAGGGAGACAATGGCGCTCAGGGCGTTCTGATGGCGCGCCGGGAAGGCCGAAAAGATGGTCGCGAAGACCATCGGCGCGATGGCGCCGCCGCAGAAGCCCTGGAAGGCGCGGAAGACGATCATCGACTCGATATTCCAGGCCGAGGCGCAGGCGACGCTGGCAGCCATGAAGCCGGTCGAGCAGGCAGTGAACAGCCAGCGCGTGGAGAACAGCTGTGACAGCCAGCCCGACATCGGGATCATGATCACTTCGGCGATCAGGGCGGCGGTGAGAACCCAGCTGATCTCGTCAGGGCCGGCGCTGAGCCCGGCGCGGATTTCGGAAAACGAGCTGCCGACGATCTGGATGCTGAGCACCGAGAGGAACATGCCGACGGCCATGCCGAAGAACGCCAGCAGCTGGCGCAGGCCCAATGGGCGCTCGGGGCGCGCAGGGGCCGCTTCAAGCTCGCTCATCGACATGGGGAACCGGGAGTTGGGATAACCGCGGGCATCACCGCCGATGTATCAGCGCCGGCAGGCCGCATCAAGCGGGGCGGTGGCACGGCGCGGATTTCCGGTGTAGGTAATCGCCTCCCGCCACCGCATCGCAAGGGTGCCCTCATGACCATCGCCGACCTTCGCTCCGACCATTATCGCATCCCGCTGCCCGTGCCCATGTCCGATTCGACGCACGGCGAAATGACGACCTTCGATCTGGTCACCGCACGCGTTCGCGATGCCGATGGCGTCGAAGGTGTCGGCTACACCTATACGGCGGGCTCAAGCGCGGCGGGTATCGAGTCGGTGATATCCGAGGCTTACAAGCCCTTGCTGGAAGGTCGGGAAGCCGACCGCATCGAGCAGCATTGGCACGACATGTGGTGGTCGGTGCATTACAGCGGCCGCGGCGGCATGGTGGTGTTTGCCGTCTCTGCGGTCGATATCGCGCTCTGGGATCTCAAGGCCAAGCGTGCCGGCGTTCCCCTGTGGCGTCTGCTCGGCGGCCACGATGCCAAGGTCCGTGCCTATGCGGGCGGTATCGATCTCTACTATCCCATCGAGCAGCTCCTGGCTCAGACCCAGAGCAATCTCGACAAGGGCTTCCGGGCCATCAAGATGAAGGTCGGCCGCGATCGCTTGAGCGAAGATGTCGCGCGCGTTGGCGAGATGCGCAAGATGCTCGGAGACGACTTTCCGCTCATGGTCGATGCCAATATGCGCTGGAGCCCCGAAGTGGCGATCCGCGCCTCGCGTGCGCTGGCCGAGCACGATGTGTTCTGGCTGGAGGAACCGACGATTCCCGACGACTATGTCGGCCACGGCCGCATCGCGCGCGAGGCGCCGCTGCCGATTGCTGCCGGGGAGAATCTGCGCACGGTGCACGAGTTCCAGCACCTCATCGCGGCGGGCGGCGTGGCCTTCCCGGAACCGGATGTCTCCAACTGCGGCGGTATCACCGCCTGGATGAAGATCGCCCATCTGGCGGAGGCCAACAACCTGCCGGTCACCTCCCACGGCGTGCACGATCTGCACGTCCACTTGCTCGCGGCGGTACCGAAAAAGTCCTATCTCGAAGTGCACGGTTTCGGCCTCGAGAAGTACATCGCCGAGCCTCTTGCCATCGTCGATGGCTTCGCCACCGCGCCCGAGCGCGCCGGCCACGGTGTCGAATTCGACTGGGACGGCATGGAAGCCTTCCGCCTTTGAGGCACGCGTCGCCGCGCCGCACGAATCGTGCTTCAATGCGCCTGCGCCGCGCAACGACGCGGCGGGTTTGAGGGGCTTGGGCATGGCGAGATGCATCGCCTTGGGTTGCGTGGGACTGGTCGGCCTGCTGAGCGTCCTGACGCCGGCGAATGCGGCCTGGCAGATCGAAGAGTTCGAGGTTTGGACCACCGCGCCCAGTGAGGCCGAGGCGCCGGCCGAAGGCGGGTATGGCGAAGTGGCCTATGTGCCGCCCGGCTATGTCGATCTGCTCGAAAGCTATCTCGGCGATGTCGCCCGACATTACGACTCGCTTGGTTTCCGGCAGCCCGCCTTGGAGCCTGTGGTGACGCGCGCCGACGGTAGGCAAGCCTATCGCGTCTATCTCTACGATTACCCCGACTGGTTCGACAGATCGGGCGCCTATGTCGGCCAAGACGCGTTCGACAGGCTTGACGATCAGCAGCGCAGCCTGCTTTCGAGCACCGCGCCCGCCGCCTATAGCGTTCGTTGCGACGGCATGGATACGGCGCCGCATATCAGGGTCGATCTATCGCGCGCCTTCCAAGGTGGACAATTGCGTGCCCGGACGATGGAGAACCTGGCGCACGAGCTGTTTCATGCCGTCCAATACGGCTATGCCATGTTTACGGAGAACTGTTCGCTCGGAGACTGGATCGTAGAGGGAACTGCAGAGGCGATGGGCATCGATACGGCTTATGCCCTGCGCGGGGTGCAGCCATCGCTGCAGGCCCCGATGCTGCGATGGGGCGCCCGCAAGTACCATGCCGATCTGCACGTGCCGGACGACGATCTGCGGCGCAAGGCGGACGGCTACGGCACCGCGTCATTCTGGCGGTATGTGGCTGAGCATGTGCGCGCCAGGGAATCGGATGCCTGGGCAGCCGTGGCCCCGGTCGAGCCGGATTATGGCTATCTGCCCGCCATGTTCGCCTCGCCCCCGGACGATGGCGCTGGCCCCGCAGTCGAACTGAGCTGGCTTGACGACGGCCTGCGCGCCACCACAGGCCTGGGTCTCGCGCGGATCTATCCGCGGTTTGTCTCCACCTTTTCCGCCTATGTGCCCGCACGTGCCGCGTTCGCCCGCACCGAAGCTGTCGCGCTGCGATACTGGCATCGGCTGATCTACCGCAGCTGCCCGCGGCTGGCCTTATCGAACGGGGCGCCGCGCGGAAAGGTCATGCTGGGCCTGCGGAAGGTGGCCGCACGGTGCCTCAAGCTCGCCGTCAGGGTGCCGGGCCCGATCGAGATATCGGTCCATACCACGGGCGAGGACTTGCATCTCCTGCGTTCGCTCGCTCTCGGCGTCAGCGGCGGCAGCCAGGTGGCGCGGGCCGCCATTGCCGCGAACCCGCTGCGGCCCGGTGAGCACATTGCGCATTGGCGTCTGCGCCTTCCCGGCGACGCACTCCACTACATCATCGTTAGCAATGTCGCGTCGCAGCCAGGGACGACAGTGGTGCAGCATCCGCAATTGCAGTTCACCATGAGCACCTGGCGGAGCACGATGATTGAACCCGGTGCGGAATCGGAATCCGAGGCGCTGCCTGCAGAGGCCGCGGCCGCGCAACCCGCTTTTGTCGGCGCAGCAGCGGCGCCCGCCGCCGGCGCCAAAGCCCCAACCGTCCATGCCGGCCATCTCGCCAAGGTTCTCCGCCGCGATGCCGAGTCCGCATGCCAAGACACGGGTTGCGGCCCCGTGACCGCCATCTCGCTGTATCCGGCAGCTGACATGACACAGCGGGCGCTGCAGATCGTCATTCCTGCAATCGAGTACGGCTTCAGCGGGACCGCCGACAACGCGCAGATTACGCTCGCGGATGCAGACGGCCCACTGAGCGGACATGTGACGATCGAGGAATACACCCCGTTCATGTTGCGGGGCAGTTTCTCGGCCGAGCGGCACATCGTGGGGACCTTTTCCGTCGCTGCGCCGTGGCAGGGGGACCCGCGGTCCGTCAGTCTGTCGGCGAGCGATACTGCGGACGATATCAGGCAGGATCTGGTCGAGAGGTTTCCATCGCTGAGCGGAGAGGCATTGGACGTGATGGTGGCAGAGGCATTGGCACACCGACAAGCCGCCATCGATGCGCGGCCCTGACACGCGTCCGCGACATATGTCCCGTTTGCCGTTTCATGCTTGAATGCCCGCGCCAAAGGGAGAGAGGCGTGTGATGGCGATCGAGACGGTATGGCGTGACTATGATGTCGTAGTTGTGGGCTCTGGCGGTGCCGGAAGTGCCGCGGCGCATGCAGCCGCCGAGAAAGGCGCGCGGGTGCTGGTGGTCTCCAAGGACCCGATCGGCTGCTCCGACACCAAGATATCCGAAGGCATCATAACGGTGCGAGGCAGTGCGGAGGATGCGGATACCCGGCAGGTCTTGTCGGACAATCTGCGGCTGGCAGGCGGTGACCTGCCGGACCCGGAGATCACCGATGCGTTCGCCGAGGACAGCCGCGACGCCTATGACTGGATCCGGCGGCAGGGCCTGCGTCCCGACATCGACGAGGAGCGCGGCAGCCCCAAGGTGGTTGCCGTGGCGTTCGGCGGGCACACCCATCGACGCTCCATCGTCCACCGCAATAGCGGCGTGGCCCTCAGTCATGCCAACTGGAATGCGGTCGTCCAAGGGGCAGGGATAGACTACCTGGAGGATTCCTGGGTACTTGACCTGGTGACGGTCGAGGATGACGGCCCGCGTATCGTCGGCGCCATCATCTACGATGCCGGGCGGGGCGAGCTTTTGGCGATCCGCGCGCCTTCCGTCGTCGTCGCATCGGGCGGGCTCGGCACGCTCTATTTTCCCAAGACGGACACCATGCGCGGCAATACCGGCGATTCCTACGCCCTGGCGCTCCGCGCAGGCGCCGATCTGGTGGACATGGAGCAGGTGCAGTTTCTGCCGTTCTGCATCACCTATCCGCCATCCTATGAGGGGCTCATTGCGTCGGAGCCCGGCGTATCGGGCTATCTCGGAGTGCTGCGAGACGCGCAGGGCAACCTTCTGCTCGACGGGCTGATGCTGCGCACCCGTGCCGAATGTGCGGCGGCCATGGTGCGGGCCGTCAACGAGGGACGCGGGACCGAGCGCGGCGGCTGCTATCTCGATCTCACCGCCAATGTCGAAGCCCCACGCTCCGGGCCATATTTCGAAGTCTTCCTCAACACCACCCTTTCCAAGGTCATGGGCACCGTGCGCCAGGCCATGGGGCGGAAGGCGGTGAAGTGCGAGGAATGGTGGGAGGTGCGCCCGAGCGCCCACTACTGCATGGGCGGGGTGCGGGTCGATGCCAATGCCGCGGCCAAGACCGATGCGGAACGCGCGGCCGTGCGTGGGCTGTTTTCCGCCGGCCAGGCCATGGGCGGCGTATTCGGCGCCAATCGACTGGGCTCGACGGCCTTGTCCGAGAACGTGGTCTTCGGCATTCGTGCCGGTCATGGTGCTGCTGACATTGCCAAGTCGAGCGCGCCGGCGACCGACGAGGCCTTAGCGCCGCTGCTGGAGAGCTATCGCGATCTGTTCGGCCAAGGGGAGGGGGCTGCCCCCTCCGCCCTGGTGCGCGAGCTTCAGGATGCCTGCTGGGAGCATATCGGCCCCGCACGGACCAAGGCCGGCTTGGACGCCATGCTCGCAAAGATCGCAGACCTGCGGCAACGCAGCGCTGCCGCAGCGGTCAGCGAGGAGGCCGTCTGGAACCAGGCCTTCATCGACCGGGTCGAACTTGCCAGCATGCTGGATACGGCGGAGGCGGTGGCACATGCGGCCCTGGCCCGCGAGGACAGCCTGGGGGCCCATGTGCGCCTTGACGGCGGCGAAACGTCGCTTCTGTGGTCGCGGCCATGGTCGGCCGTGGTCCGGCGCGACGCGGATCGCGGCTGGGCCGCGGTCAAGTCGCCGCGCAAGGGCACGCCGTTTGCCGACCTGCTCAGCTATCTCTATCGCGATCGCAAGCGCAAGTTGGCCCTGAGGCTGCTGCGCATGTTGCCGCTGCCCTGGCGCGACAAGGTAATCGAGGGGCGCTATCGCGCCACCATGGGGCCGCTGGAAAGCGACAACGCGCAGGCTGCCGAAGCATGAAGATAGAGATTGTTCTGCACCGCGACGGTGAGGACCGTCCGGTGAGCTTCGACTATCGTCCGCGCGAAGAGGGCGAGCGCCCCATGGTGCTGGACGTGCTCCTGCAAGCCCAGGCCGGCGATATCCCCGACCTCTCCTTTCGCTACGGCTGCCGTAACCGCGCCTGCGGCATGTGCACCGTGGACGTGAACGGCCGGCCGCGCTTGTCCTGCCGGGCGCGGGTCAAGGAGGGCGATACGGTCAGTGCGCAAGGCACCTTGCCGGTGCTGCGCGACCTCACCGGCCGGCGCGACGGCATTGCCCGACAGTTGCGCGGCCACCTGCCCAACGCCATGCGCGCAAACGACCTCGATGTGTCGGCTGGCGAGGATTTCCATGACCTGACCGCCTGTATCGAGTGCTACGCCTGCCTTCATGAATGCCCCATGCACGAGCGGAATTTCGCCGAGGGCGAGGAACAGCGCGACGGGGGCGACGCCTATCGCTGGGGCAATCCGTTTTCGCTCTTGAAGCTGCAGCGACTGCGCCTTGATCCATTGGCCAGCGAGAGCGACCGCGAAGGCGCCGTGGAGACGGCCCGCGCGCTGGGACTCGAGGTCTGCGTGGATTGCCCCGGCTGCAAATGCGGCATCGGCATCGATCTCAAGGGCAAGGTCATTGCGCCGCTGCTCGAGAATCTTTGACGGCGCTCCTCGCCTCTGTCCTGGTATAGTGAGATGTCATGCATGATTTGGTGATACGGAACGGCAAGGTTATCGATGGCACCGGCGCGCCTGAGCGCATCGCCGATGTGGTGGTCGACGGGGCGCACATCAGCGCCGTCGGCGCGGGCCTGGGACCGGGCAAGCGCGAGATCGATGCGAACGGGAATCTGGTGCTCCCAGGTTGGGTCGATATCCACTCCCATTATGACGGCCAGGCAACGTGGGATTCCCACCTTACGCCGTCCTCCTGGCATGGGGTGACCACCACCGTGTTCGGCAATTGCGGCGTCGGCGTCGCGCCGGTGCGCCCGGGCGACGAGGATTTCCTCATCGGGCTCATGGAGGCGGTGGAGGACATTCCCGCCGAGGTGCTGGCTGCGGGCATGGATTTCCGCTGGCATAGCTTCGCAGACTATCTCGATGCCTTGGCGGCAATGCCTCGCATCATGGATATCGGCGCCCAGGTGGCGCACGCGCCGTTGCGCGTCCATGCCATGGGCCAGCGTGGGGCGGACCACGATGCGGCACCGAGCCAGGACGAGCTTGCCGAGATGGCGCGAATGCTTGAGGAGTCGCTGGCTGCCGGTGCTCTCGGCTTCACGACCTCTCGCACCCACAAGCACAAGGCGGGGGACGGGCGCCCGGTGCCGAGCTATACGGCGCGGCAGGCGGAGCTGATGGGGCTCGCCGATGCCATGCGCCGGGCCGACGCCGGTGTGATCCAGTGCAACTCCGATCTGGCCGAAGGGGATTTCGCCGTCCTCCAGGCCATGGCCGAGCGCGCGGGCCGACCATTGTCGCTGTTGCTGCTGCAAATCGACGCGGACCCGGACCGATGGCGACGCACCCTGGCTGATATCGAGGCCGCAAATGCAGCGGGCCTCGACGTCAAGGGGCAGGTAGGCTGCCGGCCGATCGGTGTGCTCATGGGGCTCGATTCCAGCATCAATCCCTTCCTCGGCCATCCGGCCTGGGCGGAGCTCGAGGATTTGACGCCGGAAGGCCGGCGCCAGCGGCTGGCGGCGGACGAGAACTTGCGCCGGCGTCTTGTCGAGGAACGCCCGGACGACGCCCGCACGCGCTGGCTGGCTGACGGTCTGTCGAAGTGCTTCGAGTTCACCGATCCGCCAACCTTCGAGCCGGAAGCGGCCGAGAAGATAGTCAATCGCGCCGAGGCGGCGGGGCAGGATCCCTGGGGCCTGGCTCTCGATATTCTGCGCCGCGATGACGGCCTGCTGTTCTGGCCGTTTGAGAACTACAGCGAAGGCAGTCTCGACGTGCTGCGGGAAATGCTGCTCTCCGAGCACACTGTTTGCGGTCTCGGCGACGGTGGCGCGCATGTGGCAACGATTTGCGATGCCAGCTATCCGACGACACTGCTCACCCACTGGGCTCGCGATCGCATGCGCGGACCCGGCCTTCCGCTCGAGTTTCTGGTGCGCAAGCAGACAGCCCTGGCAGCACAGAGCTACGGGATGAACGACCGCGGCATACTCGCCCCCGGCTACAAGGCCGACATCAATCTCGTCGATCTCGATGCTCTCGGCGTGACCCGCCCGGCCCTGGCCTACGACCTGCCCGCGGGCGGTCGCCGTTTCGTGCAACGCTCGCTCGGCTATCGTCACACCTTTGTCTCCGGTGTGGAGGTGGCCGCCGATGGCGAGCATACCGGTGCGCTGCCGGGTGGTTTGGTGCGCGGTGCCCAATCCGGGCCACAAGCGAGCCGAACCGCCGCCGAGTAGGTCGGAAACGTCATGGCGGGCGCCCTGGTCATCGCCGCTCTCGTCGCTGATATGACTGTGGCCGTGCCCGTGCCGCTGCTGATCCAGGAAAACTCACCGCCGGTCGCGCCGCCCTCTTCGCAACTGCTTGACGATCCTGGCGAGACGACCACCATCGGTCCCGATGCGCCTGCGCCGTCGCCGCCGGTGTCCCGGTCCAGCGACTGGGTGCGGCGCTTTTACGGGCCGATCCTGAGCGTGGCGCCTGAGATTGTCGGCGAGGAATATCCCGGCCAGCAGCAGGAGGAGACAGCGCCATGATGCGTGAGCTGCCGGAGGCCGAGGCCACAGGCGTTGTGGCAGTCGTCTATGAGGAGCTGTGCACCACCTGCGCGGTTCCCTACGTATCGTCCTTGCAGCGTCATATCGCCACCATGCCTGGTTGTCTGGAATATGCCTGGGCGTTGTTTCGCCCGGCATTTATCTCCGGTCTGTTGCCGGAGACTGC
>CAZKTK010000105.1:0-8931 GCA_964555535.1 uncultured Rhodospirillaceae bacterium | reverse complement strand
GTCTTGCCGTCGGGGGTGAGGAGGACCGAGGTCATCAGGCCGAGCGAGCCGAAGCCCTGGGCCACGGTGTCCGACTGCACGTCGCCGTCATAGTTCTTGCAGGCCCAGACGAAGCCGCCCTCCCACTTCAGGGCGCAGGCCACCATGTCATCGATCAGGCGATGCTCGTAGGTCAGGCCGGCGGCCTTGAACTTGTCGGCGAACTCGGCCTGGAAGACTTCTTCGAAGAGATCCTTGAAGCGCCCATCATAGGCCTTGAGGATGGTGTTCTTGGTCGACATGTAGACCGGCCAGCCCAAGTCGAGGCCGTAATTCATACACGCGCGAGCAAAGCCACGGATAGACTCGTCAAGGTTATACATGCCCATGGCGATACCGCCGCCGGGGAAGTCGAAGATGGTGAAGTCCTGCGCCTCGCCGCCGTCCTCGGGCTCGAAGCGCATGGTCAGCTTGCCCTTGCCGGGCACCACGAAATCGGTAGCACGGTACTGATCGCCGAAAGCGTGACGGCCGATGACGATGGGCTGGATCCAGCCCGGCACCAGGCGCGGCACGTTGTTGCAGATGATCGGCTGACGGAACACAGTGCCACCGAGAATGTTGCGGATGGTGCCGTTCGGCGAACGGTACATGCGCTTGAGGTCGAACTCCTCCACCCGCGCCTCGTCCGGGGTGATGGTGGCGCATTTCACGCCCACGCCGTGCTGCTTGATGGCTTCGGCCGCATCCACGGTGATCTGGTCGTCGGTGGCGTCCCGCGCCTCGATGCCGAGGTCGAAATATTTCAGCTCCACGTCGAGATAAGGCAGGATCAGCTTGTCCTTGATGAAGTGCCAGATGATGCGCGTCATCTCGTCGCCATCGAGCTCGACGATCGGGTTCGCGACCTTGATCTTAGCCATGCGGGGAATCTCCTGAGGATACGGTTCCGGGGGGCGGCGCGGACCATATCAAGGCCGCGGGGCCTTGCCCAGGGTCGAGCGCTATAAACGTTCCGGATCGCCCGCCAGCCGCGCCGTCGGCGCTGCGTCGAGCGCGGCAAAAAGCGCATCCACGCTGTCCACCGCCCGATAGAGCGCCGCCGTATCTGCATGGGCAAAGCCATGGGCGACGATATGCGCGATCAGCGCCTGAAACGGCGCCCAATAGTCCTCGGGATCGAGCAGCAACACCGGCTTGTCGTGCTGGCGCAGCTGTTTCCAGGTCACGATCTCGACCATCTCGTCGAGAGTGCCTATGCCGCCGGGCAAGACGACGAAGGCGTCTGCCCGCGTGAACATGCGTTGCTTGCGCGCATGCATGCTGTCGACGACGACGAGCTCGTCGAGCCCCCGATGGGCGATCTCGGGCTGCTCGAGGAAATCGGGGATGATTCCGGTCACCCGGCCGCCGGCGGATTTGGCCGCATCCGCCACCACCCCCATCAGGCCGATGGCGCCGCCGCCCTGGATGAGCTCGATGCCCCGTGCGGCACAGGCACGCCCCAATGTCTCGGCCAATACGGCTGGCGTCGGCCCCGTACCGACCTGCGAGCCGCAAAACACACAAAGCGATTGAATCTGAGACACTTGGTCTTTCCGGTGAAGATTGCAGTTAGGCTCTCACCATATTAGTCTCTGAGCGGCCGTCAACGCAGCAGGGAGCCTGCCTGTGCAACGTTCGTTGCCGATTATCATTGCCGCAGTCGTCGTCGTCGGCGGCGCGGTCGTCGCCTATGCCCTGCTGGAGCAGGAGGGCACCCCGCGCAGCGCGCCAGCGCCTGTACCGATCGCTGCCGCGCCGGCGGAGGTGTCCGAAGACCGGGCCGAAGCCCCCGCCACCGCCGCCGCGCCGCCGGCGCGCGAGCCGCGCGAGGCCACCGACCCGCCCGCAGGCCGTGCGGAGGCGCCTGCCGCGATGGAGGCCGAGACGGCACAGGCAACGGCAGAGGTCGAGCCGGAAGTCGTGGAGGCCGAGGCGGACGTCGCAGACGCCGCGCCTGAGTCGGTCGAAGCGGAACCCGAGATGACGGAGACCGAG
The DNA here is from genome assembly GCA_964555535.1 of uncultured Rhodospirillaceae bacterium. Classification (GTDB taxonomy): domain Bacteria; phylum Pseudomonadota; class Alphaproteobacteria; order UBA7887; family UBA7887; genus UBA7887. Next base: position 6,912 of record CAZKTK010000105.1, on the reverse strand, counting down.
CCGGAAGTCGCGGAGGCAGAGGCGCCAGAGACCGTATCTGAGCCGGCCAACGATTCGGTCCCGGACGCCACTGTGGACGATACGGAAGCGCCGGCCGAGACGGTCGTCGCCGCCGTCGCGGAGCCCGGCATCGCCGACGGCCTGAGCACGCCTGAAAGCGCCAGCGCACCGGCACCGCTGCCGACGGATACGCATTTGGCCGTCCCGCCTCAAGCACCGCGAGCATCGGCACCGACGGTCGAGCCCGGCGCGGCCTCGCCCCTGTCGCCCGCCGAGGTTCGCCCGCGCGATGTCGAGGCCCCGCCGGACATGACGCCGCCGAGCTTCGATATCGTGCATATCTCGGCGGACGGCCACAGCGTCTTCGCCGGCCGGGCCGAGCCGGGCGCGTCGATCTCGGTCATGGATGGCGACGAGGTCGTAGGCAGCGCCCTTGCCGACTCCCGTGGCGAGTGGGTGGTCATCCCGGATACGCCCCTGCCCGCGGGCAGCCGCGAGCTCGGCATCGCCGCGCGTGGCGAAAGCGGCAGCGAGGCTTTGTCCGAAAGCGTCGTGGTCCTGCACGTGCCGGAGTCGCCCGGAAATGCCGAGGCAGAACCGAGCGCCATCGATCATGACCCCATTGCGGTCTCCCTGCCGCGCGGCGACACGGGCATTGCGCGGCTCATGCAAAGCGGCGAGCCGGGTTACGGCATCGAGGGGGCGCACGGCCTCAGCCTCGACAGCATCAGCTACGACGCGGTCGGCAGCTTCGCTATCAGCGGCCGGGCACAGCCCGACAACCGGATCGCCGCCTATCTCGACGAGCATGGCATCGGCCGCACCCGCGCAAGCCGGGCGGGCGATTGGACGATCATGCCCGAAGAGACCGTCGATCCCGGTTTTTATACCCTGCGGGTCGATCAGCTGGACGATGGCGGGTCCGTGGTTTCGCAAATCCAAACCCCGTTCACCATGGTCGATATCGGCGAGACGGATGTGGCCGAGGGCCTGGTTGTCGTGCAACCGGGCAACAGCCTCTGGCGAATCGCCCGCCGCGTCTATGGCCGGGGCACCCAGCACACCATCATCTTCCAGGCCAATCGCGACCAGATCGACGAGGCCAACCTGATCTATCCCGGTCAGATCTTCCTGCTGCCGACACCGCCTGACGGCGAATGAGGCCAGCGCCTCCCGACCGCTCCGACCCGGACGCACCGAAGCAGAGCGACCTTCGCATCATCGCCACCCTGCTGCCCTATCTGTGGCCTGCCGGGCGCCTCGACCTGAAGGCGCGCGTGGTCATCGCCATGCTGTTCCTGATCGGCGCCAAGGTCGCCGTCATCCAGGTGCCGCTGCTTCTGGGCCAGGTGGTGGATGTGCTGGATGCGGAGGGGGCAGGCGTCATCACGGTGCCCGTGGCGCTGATCGTCGCCTTCGGCATCGCACGATTGCTCTCGGTCGCTTTCGGCGAGCTGCGCGACGCGGTGTTCGCCAAGGTGGGGCAACAGGCGATCCGGCAAGTCGCCTTGAAGACCTTTCGCAAGCTGCATGGCCTCAGCCTGCGCTTTCACCTGGACCGACGCACGGGCGGGCTGAGCCGGGTCATCGAGCGCGGCACGAAGGGCATCGAGTTCCTGCTGACTTTCATGCTCTTCAATGTCCTGCCGACCCTGCTCGAGATAGGCCTCGTGGTCGGTGTCATGCTGTGGAAGTACGAGGCGATCTACGCCGTCATCACCGCGGTCTCCGTCATCTCCTATATCGGCTTCACCTTCTATGTGACGGAGTGGCGCACCAAGTTCATCCGCCGCATGAACGACAATGACGAGCAGGCCAACACGAAAGCGATAGATAGCCTACTCAATTACGAGACGGTAAAGTATTTCGGCAATGAGGAGCACGAGGCGGAGCGCTACAACCGCTCGCTGCGCGCCTATCAGAATGCCGCCGTGCGCACCAAGGTGTCCTTGGCGCTCCTCAATATCGGTCAGGCCGTGGTGACCGCCGGCGGCATGACCGCGGTCCTGCTCATTGCCGGCAAGTCGGTGGCCGCGGGGGAGATGCGCATCGGCGATCTCGTGGCGATCAACGCCTTCATGCTGCAGCTATACCAGCCGCTCGGCTTCCTCGGCTTCGTCTACCGCCAGATTCGCCAGTCGCTGGTCGACATGGAGCGCATGTTCGAACTGCTCGACAGAACGCCGGAGGTTGCCGACGCGGCGGATGCGCCCGACCTCATCGTGCAAAACGGTTCGGTGGTCTTCGAGAACGTGGATTTCTCATACGACAGCGACCGGCCGATCCTGCACGATATCTCGTTTGCCATCGCGCCCGGCAACACGGTCGCCATCGTCGGGCCAAGCGGCGCCGGCAAGTCGACCATCTCGCGCCTGCTGTTCCGCTTTTACGACGTCAATGCAGGGCGTATCACCGTCGACGGCCGGGATATCGCCACGGTCTCCCAGGCATCCTTGCGTGCCGCCATTGGCATCGTTCCCCAGGACACGGTGCTGTTCAACGACACCATTCTCTACAACATCGCCTATGCGCGGCCCGGATGCTCCCGGGACGATGTCGCCGAGGTCGCGCGCATGGCCCATATCGACCGCTTCATCGCCGACCTGCCGCAAGGCTACGATGCGATGGTGGGCGAGCGCGGCCTCAAGCTTTCGGGGGGCGAAAAACAGCGCGTCGCCATCGCCCGCATGCTGCTCAAGGCGCCGCGCATTCTTATCTTCGACGAGGCGACATCGGCGCTGGACACGGCAACCGAGAAGGAGATCCAGGCCAATCTCAGCGAGGTCAGCCGCGGCCATACCACGCTGGTTGTGGCCCATCGTCTGTCGACGGTGGTCGATGCGGATGAGATCCTGGTGCTCGACAAGGGCCGTATCGCCGAGCGCGGCCGGCATCCCGAGCTGCTCGCCGCCAGCGGCCTCTACGCCGGGATGTGGGCGCGCCAGCAGGAGACCGCCCGCATGGCCGAACGTCTGCTCGAGCTCGAGGAAAGCAACAAACGGTGACAGTTACCTATTTCCCCGCCGGTAATTGGTAACTGTCACCGATTTATGCTAAGCTGCGGCCACCATTCGAATTTCAGGAGCCCGCAGCATGCCACGCCAAGCCCGCCTGGTCGTTCCCGGACAGCCGCACCACGTGGTGCAGCGCGGCGCACGCGCCCAGACCGTCTTCTTCGATGCGGACGATTACAGCGCCTATCTCGAACGCCTCGGCGCCCGCAGCCAGGATACCGGCTGTGCCGTCTGGGGCTATTGCCTGATGCCGAACCACGTGCATCTGATCCTGGTGCCGCCGTCGGAGGACAGTCTGCGCGCGACCCTGGCGCCGGTGCATCGCGCCCACGGCCTGCGCATAAATCGCCGCAAGGGCTGGCGCGGGCACCTTTGGCAGGAGCGCTTCCACTCCTTCGCCATGGACGAGGCGCATCTGATGTCGGCGGCGCGCTATGTGGAGCGCAACCCGGTTCGCGCCGGCCTGGTGCGGCAGCCGGAGGGTTGGCGCTGGTCGAGCGCGCGCGCCCATCTCGAGGGCAATGACGACGGCGTCGTGGAGGTCGCGCCGCTGCTCGATCTCGTTTCGGACTGGGCGGACTATCTCGGCAGCGACGACGAAGAGGCGGAACTCACCTCCCTGCGCGGCCACATAACCAGCGGCCGGCCTCTCGGCACCGACCCCTTCCTCGACCGCCTCGAAGCCAGCACCGGCCGGCGCCTGCGCCCGGGCAAGCCCGGCCGCAAACCCAAGCGCCGCCTCAAGAACAGCGACAAATAGTCAGTAGAAATAATGGTGCGAAATTCGGTGACAGTTACCTATTTCTACTTGGAAATAGGTAACTGTCACCGAATTTCTGCGGTCACCAATTTTCAGCGCGGCAGGCCGAAAGCCGGGCGCAGCCAGATGCCGAGGGCGTTGCCCGGAATCGCAGCCAGCAGCCAGACCCAGCCGTGCAGGCTGCCCGAAGCGATCCCTGAGAACAGCGCGCCGATGTTGCAGCCATAGGCGAGCCTGGCGCCATAGCCCATGGCCAGGCCGCCGACCACGGCGGCGAGCAACGGGCGAAGCGGTATGCGCGGGCTGGGACGCATGGCGCCGGCCAGAGAGGCCGCCGCGAAGGCGCCGAGCAGCAGGCCGAAATTCATCAATGAGACGGTATCGCGCAACAGCGGCCCGGCCAGGGCTCGTGCCTGAAAGCCCGAATCCCAGAACGGGCTGCTCGCCGGATCCCAACCCAGCGCGGCGGCCACCTTGGCGGCCCAGAGCGAGAAGCCCCAGGTGATCGACCAGGCGTGACCGGCGGTCGCCAGGGTCAACCAATTGAGCCCGGCCAACAGCGCCGCCGCCAACAGCAGTGGCCAGGGGCCGCGAAGCCACGCCTCGCGACGCATGCCGCCGACCGGCCACAAGCGCCGCTCGGCGCGGCCGACAAAGGCCCGCAAGCCGAGCCAGATCGCCAGCAGGGCCACCAGCTCGAAGCCGACCGCCAGCTCCCAGCCCATGCTCTCGCCGAGAGAGACGCGGCCGATGCCGGGAAGCTCGCGCCACCAGTGCAGATCGAGGCTGCCCCAGAAGGCGCCGGCACAGAAGAAGATCAGCACCAGCACCATACGCAGGCTGCCGCCGCCCGCCCCAAACAGCGTGCCCGAGGCACAGCCGTTGCCGAGTTGCATGCCGATGCCGAAGAGGAAGGCGCCGAAGATCATCGACAGACCCACGGGCGCCACGGAGCCCGAAACCTTGCGGCCGAGAAGCTCGCCCTGCTCAAGACCGGGCGCGAAGGCGACGATGGCGATGGCAAGCATGATCAGCTGCGCCGCGATGCCCGACAGATCGCGCGAGACCATGGCCCGCCGCCAGGCGCCGGTGAAGCCGAAGGCGGCGTGATAGAGGGTGATGCCGAGCGCAATGCCGATGGCAAACAGCCCGAGCTTGCGCGGCCCGTGCCCAAAGGCACCTAAGGCGATGGCGGCCGCCACCGCGAGCGCTGCCGCAAGCGCCCACCATTGGATGTTGGGTCGGGTCTCGGCGTTGCTGTCCGCCATGGCCTTACGTCAGAAAGACGCCCTTGCCGGTGCTCTGGGTGTCGAACAGGCGATAGGCCTCCTCCGCCTGGTCGAGGCGCCAGCGGTCGCTGAAGAGCTTGTCCACATCGACGCCGCGGCTCGCGACGAAATCGGCGCAGTCGGCCTGGCCGTGCCGGCTGAAGGTCCAGGAGGCAATGATGGTGACCTGGCGGCGCAGCATGTCGGGGCTGACATCGAGGGTGACATCGCCGCCTTCGCCGACGAAGGCCGCCTTGCCCCAGGTGCGCACGGCTTGCACCGCGGCCCGGCGCGCCTCGGCAACGCCTGAACAGTCGAGGGAGAGGTCGACACCGCGCCCAGCCGTCAGCTCGCGCAGGGCTTCCACTGCGTCGTCCGCGCCCGGATCGATGACCGCATCGGCGCCGAAACCGACGGCCAGCGCGCGGCGTTCCGGCGAGGTGTCGAGCGCGATCACCCGCGCGCCCATGGCGACGGCGAGCTGGGTGGCGCTCGCGCCCACCGGGCCCTGGCCGAAAATGGCGATGGTGTCGGGTCCTGAGAGGTCGAGCCGGCGCAGCGCGCCCCAGGCCGTGCCCATGCCGGCACCTTGATATAGGGCGCATGTCCGTCATGGCCCGTCACCCCATAGACCGTGATGCCGTCGCCGCAGAGTTGCGACCAGCCGACCCGGCAATGCTCGCAGTGCCCGCAGCCGGCATAGTGATGCACCATGATCCGTGAGCCTATGGCCGCTTCCGGCTCGTCGACACCGGGGCCGACCGCGGCCACCACGCCGCAGGGCTCGTGGCCGGCGATGACCGGCGAGCCATCGCCGCCGAGGCCGAGCGCCGCCGTGCCGCCGTCCTTGGCGGCGCGGTAGAACTTGAGATCGCTGCCGCACATGCCGGAGGCCTTGATCTCCACGACCACCTCGCCGGGGCCCGGCGTGGGATCGGGGAACTCCTGCAGCTCAAGCTCGCGATCGCCAAGAAACACCACGCCGCGCATGGCAGTGTCCTCCTTTAGAGGTCGTAGGCGCGCTCGCCGTGGACCGTGAGGTCGAGACCCTCGGTCTCGGTCTCCGCATCGACCCGCAGGCCGACCAGGGCCGAGGTGATCTTGACCAGGACGAAGGTCGCCACCGCCGACCACACCAGGGTGGCGACGATGCCGGTGACCTGGACGCCGATCATGCTACCGAGCGAGGTCTCTTCCGGCAGGCCCAGGCCGCCGAGCGCCGGCAGGCACAGGAAGGCGAGCAGGAAGGTGCCCGTGGCACCGCCGACCGCATGCACCGCCATCACGTCGAGGGCGTCATCGACCTTGAACCTGGTCTTGATGATGCCGACCATGGCGAAGCACAGCGCACCCGAGATCAGCCCCAGCACGAAGCCGCCGAACGGCCCGACGAAGCCCGCCGCAGGGGTGATGGTGGCAAGACCGGCAATGGTGCCGGTGGCGATGCCGACCAGGGTCGGCTTGCCGAAGCGCATCCACTCGATCACGGTCCAGGTCAGGGCAGCCGTGGCGGCCGAGATGTGGGTCACCGCCATCGCCATGCCGGCGCTGGTTCCCGCACCGAGTGCGCTGCCGGCATTGAAGCCGAACCAGCCGACCCAGAGCATGCAAGCGCCCATCATCACCATGCCCGGGCTGTGCGGCGGCTGCACGTCGCGGGGAAAGCCCCGGCGCCCGCCGAGCATGGCAGCAAGGACGAGGGCCGAAGTGCCGCAGGTCACGTGCACCACGAGACCGCCGGCGAAGTCGCGCACGCCCATGTCGGCAAGCCAGCCGCCGCCCCAGACCCAATGGCAGACGGGCGCATAAACCAAAATCAGCCAGAGGCCGGAAAACAGCATCACGGCGGAGAACTTGATCCGCTCCACAT
>CAZKTK010000104.1:0-8943 GCA_964555535.1 uncultured Rhodospirillaceae bacterium | reverse complement strand
AGCGCCTGGCCGGCATGGGCATCGGCGACGAGTTCTACGACCGCATCGTCTCGTCCGGCGAGGCCAGTCGCCAGGCCCTCGAAGCGCGCGCAGGCGACTTCGCAAATCTCGACCGCCGCTATCATTATCTCGGCCCCGCGCGCGACGCCAACCTGCTCGATGGCCTGGACTATCGCGCCGTGCCTGTCGACGAGGCCGACTTCCTGCTCAACACCGGCATCGAGGACGACGACGATCCGCTCGACAAGTACCATCCCGCCCTTGCCGCGGCAGCGGCGCGCGCCCTGCCCATGGTCTGCACCAATCCGGACAAGGTGGTGGTGCGCCATTCCGGTCAGCGGGTGCTCTGCGCCGGGGCGCTGGCGGACTCCTACGCAGAGCTGGGCGGGCCTGTGCACTATTTCGGCAAGCCCCATGCCGCCGTCTACGAAGCTTGCTTCGCGCTACTCGATGGCACGCCGCGCGAGCGGGTCTGGGCCATTGGCGACAGCCTGGAAACCGACATCGCCGGCGCTTCGGCATTCGGTCTCGATACCGTGCTGGTGCTCGGCGGCATCCTCGCCGAGCCCCTCGGCATCGCCTGGGGCGATCTTGCCCCGCCCGAACGCATCGAAGCCCTATGCGCCGACCACGGCATCACCCCCGACCACGCCATCCCGGCCCTGGTTTGGTGACTCTTGGCTGCTATACCCGTTAGTCTCGCGCGGAGACGCGGAGACGCGGAGGAACTGTTGGCAGCTGATAACGCTTTGGACACGATCACCGGCGAGATCGTCGATTCCGCATTTCATATTCATCAAGACCTCGGTCCGGGACTGCTGGAGTCCGTCTACGAATTGGTGCTTGCCCGCGACCTTCAGCGCCGTGGCTTATCCGTAGATCGGCAAAAACAGATTTCCTTCGAGTATGATGGGCTGAGATTCGACAATGCATTTCGCGTGGACTTGCTGGTGAATTCCCAAGTCGTTGTCGAGATCAAGTCTGTGGAGGCGCTTAGCGCGTCGCACCCGAAGCAGGTTCTGACATATTTGCGGCTCATGAAATTGCCAGTTGGACTGCTCATCAATTTCAATGCGCCCACGCTAAAGGCGGGCCTCCGACGTATCGTTAACAATCTCGACCCCTCCGCGTCTCCGCGCCTCCGCGTGAACCAATAACGCCAGCGTCAACATTGAGGAGAGACCCATGAACCAGCCGATCAACCATCAGATTCGTCTTGCCGCCCGGCCGCAGGGCTTGCCCAAGCCTGGCGATTGGGAGCGCACGGAAGAGCCGGTCGGCGAACCGGGCGATGGCGAGGTGCTGGTCAGAAACAGCTATATGTCGGTGGATCCGGCGATGCGCGGCTGGATGAACGATCGGCCCTCTTATGTGCCACCTCTTAAGCTCGGCGAGGTCATGCGGGCGCTGACCGTGGGCGAGGTGCTGGAGTCGAAGAACCCCGATTTTGCCGCGGGCGACCTCGTGGCGGGCATGGGCGGCGTGCAGGAATATGCCATTACCGACGGCAGCGACCTGATGAAGGCGGATCGTACTCTGGGCCCCGATCCGCTCTGGCTCAACACGCTAGGCATTGCCGGGCTTACGGCCTATTGCGGCCTGATGGAGGTGGGCCAACCCAAGGCCGGAGAGACGGTGCTGGTGTCCGGCGCGGCGGGCTCGGTCGGTGCCCATGTGGGCCAGATCGCGCGCATCAAGGGCTGCCGCGCCGTTGGCATTGCCGGCGGAGCCGAGAAGTGCCGCTACCTGACCGAGGAACTCGGCTTCGACGACGCCATCGACTACAAGGACGAGGCCTTGCACGCAGGCATAAAGCGCACCTGTCCCGGCGGCATCGACGTGTTTTTCGACAATGTCGGCGGCGAGACGCTCGATGCGGCGCTTGCCTATATGCGGGAGTTCGGCCGTCTGGTGCTGTGCGGCGCCATCTCGCAGTACAACGCCACGGGCCCGCTCGACAGCTTACGCAATGTCCTCTTCTGCGTGCCGCGCCGCCTGCGCATTCAGGGCTTCATCTATTTCGACTATCGCGACAAATGGCCAGCCATGCTCGAGGACATGTCTGCCTGGCGCGCCGACGGCAGCCTGAAATGCCGCGAAGATATTGTCGAAGGCGGCATCGAAAAGTTTCCCGAAACCCTGCTGCGGCTCTTCAGCGGCGACAATTTCGGCAAGTTGATGATCAAGCTGGACTGAGATCAGCGATCACTGTCGTTGATGAGGTTGCGGCGCACGGTGATCAACATGTCGACCAGACGCTCCTGATCCGCGGACGACAGGCCGGCGACAAGCATGCCGTAGAGATCCTGCGACGGCTCGCGCATGGCATCGAGCAAGGGCTCGGCGGCGGGCTGCAAATATATGCGCTTGATCCTGCGGTCGCTCGCGTCGGGCCGGCGTTCCAGCCAGCCTTTGGCCTCGAGGCGGTCGATGAGCTTTCCCGTCGCGACCTTGCCAAGCTCCAGATGATTGGCGAGCTCGGACTGGGTCAGGCCCTGGTCGCGAAAGACATAGGTCAACACCCACCATTGCGAGCGCGTAAGCCCGATCGGCTGCACGCGGCGGTCGAAGGCCGTGCGCGTCAGCCTGGCCACGTCCCCCAGCAAGAAGCCGAGATTGCGCTCGAAATTGGTTTCTTCCATTGCAGGCTTATCGCACTCTAGTGTATTGTATTCTGGTTTAAGACATATGCGACGATCATGCCGACACACAGGGTCAAGCGCCGCTAATGGGTTGTCAAGGCAACACGCTGCAGCGGCAAGAGCAACCCGGAGAATGCCCATGCCTGATACAACAGCGAAGTTGTCCCGACGCCATATCCTTGCCATGACGGCGCTGGGCGCCGCGGCAGCCCTTGGCTCCACCCGGAGCGGGGCCCTGGCCGAACATCATGAAGGAGGTGTCATGTCGAACAACGAGCGCATCATCCGCGCGTTCATCGCCGCCTGGTCGAATCTCGACCCAGCCGAACTGGTCACCTATTTCACCGAGGATGGCACCTATCACAACATGATGCTCGAACCGGTCTCGGGCCACGAGAACCTGCAAGCCTTCATCGGCGGCTTCGTGGGCAACTGGTCGGAGACCGAGTGGGAGGTGATCACCATTGTCGCCGATGGCGATATCGTCATCGCCGAGCGCATGGATCGCACCCGCATCGGCGACAAGCGCGTCGACCTCCCCTGCACCGGCGTCTTCGAGATGCGCGGTGGCAAGATAGCCGTCTGGCGCGACTACTTCGACCTCGCGACCTATACCGGCGCCTTCGCCGAGTAAGACTACACCGTCGCCACCGCCGGGACGGGAGAGCCGACGGCGCCAGGCAGGCGTAGCGGCGAAGCGGTCAGCAGAAAGCGGGTGCGACCGTGCTTTCTGAGCCAATGGGCGAGCGGCCCGAGGTGGAAAAGCTCGCCAAGGTTCAGCCCGAGCTTGAACAGGCAATGCTCGTGCAGCGGTAGCGCCGCATAGGGCGCCGCCGCGCCCGCAGATCTGGCGGGGTGGCCTTCGACGGCGTAGTTGTCGGCGATCAGCACCGCGATGCCGCTGTCGGTGATCCACTGCAGCAGTGCCGGGTCGCGGCCGTCGAGCACGGCGCAGCTGTCGTGGACGCGCTCATCAGGCTCGCCGCCCATTTCAAGCAGCATGTCGGCGAAGCCCGTATAGAGGCAGACCATGTCGCCGCTTTCGATCTCGACGCCGTCCTCGTCAAGGATAGCCATCAGGCGGGCGTGGTCGATCCATTCGCGGGTGCGCCCGACATGCTTCTCAAGGTCGATCATGACGCCGCGGCCCTGCACGCCGTGGGCGGCCATGTTCTCGATACCGAGGCGCTCGGCGGCCACGCCTTCGATCATGCCTTCGTCATCAGGCGCCAGCACATGCTCGCCACCGCGCCAGCCGTTGTAGAAGACGGGCTCCGGCTCCCCGTCGCCGTCGGCGTCGAACATGCCGCCGACATGGGCCAGGCTGTCGAACTGGGTCGAATATTGCAGGGTGAGCAAAACCGTGTCGTCGCAGACCACGTCGCTGTGCTCGGGATTCTCCTGGCTGAGGGGATAGACGTAGTTGGCCCGGCCCTCGCGCACCGTGGCCGCCAGGCGCGGCGGCTTGCGCCGCGGGTTGAGCACGCTTCCGCCCGGATAGTCGAGCGGCAGTGAGAGGCAGAAGGTGATGCCCTCGCGCACCTCATCGACGCCTTGGCGCACTTTGGCCGGGGTCAACAGGTTGAGACGGCCAAGCTGGTCGTCGTCGCCGAACTCACCCCAATTGGCCCCGTCGGGGCGGTTTTGCCAACGGCTGGTCATCGAATGCGCTCCATGCAAGATCAGGTAAAGGTGACGCCGACCGTGCCAAGAACGCCGAATCGACCTTCGATGCGGTCCGTGGCCTCGGCCCAGCCCAGGGCGTCGCAGGTCGAGCCGGTGGAGATGATCTGCCCGGCACTGAGCTGACCGCCGCGGCGTATGCAGAGATTGGCGAGCCAGGCCAGCGCCGCCAGCGGGTGGCCGATGACGGCAGCACCCGAACCGCTGGTGACGCGCTCGCCGTTCATCCAGAGCTCTGTGCCGACTTCGGCCAGGTCGGTGCCGCGCCAGGCCTCCACGCCTTGCCCCAATACCAGGCTGCCGTGGCAGCCGTTGTCGGCGATCAGGCTCGGCGTGCCCACGGTCAGCCAGTCGTCGAAACGGGAATCCACCACCTCGATGGCGGGATGAACCACGGCCACGGCATCGGCAACGCTCTCCTGATCCCAGGGCGCCCCGGCAGCATCGAGATCGCGGCCCAGACGCAAGGCGAACTCCACCTCGATGCCGCGCATGAAAAAGCCATCGGCGGAAAGAGCCGCCGGCGCATCGTGCCGCAAAGGCTCCAGCAGGCGCCCGGCGAAGGGCTCATCGAGCTTGAGCATCTCCTGGGCCAGCGGGCTCGTGCCGCCAATCTTCCAGCCGGGAGACGGTTGGGCCAAGGCCGCGATGAGAGCATCCTGGATCGCATAGCCGTCTTCCGGCGTTTGCGGCTGCAGGCCTTCGGGCAAGGCGGCCATGCGCCGATGCGCCGTGCGTGAGGCCAGAAGCGCATCCGCCGCGCCTTCGATTTTGCTCGCTTCCATGGGCTTCCCCGCTGTCGTTTTGCGGCCGCAGTGAACAGCATGCGGGCCCGTGGCGCAATCGCGCACCCCTTGGCGCTCAAAATCGAGCGATTCCGGGGGCTATGCGCTTGCAATATGGCCGCGCCGAATTTAGGTATGTCTTGGATCCCCAATGGCCGCGGTGCCCGTTCTTGCCGACGGCCGCGAAAACGGAACAGACATGGCAGCGATCGCCGAGGACACCGAGGTTTCGCCGGTGCTGGCAGAGGAGACGCGGGAATCGGCAGTAATCCGATTCGCAGGCGACTCCGGTGACGGCATGCAGCTCACCGGCAGCCAGTTCATGCTGGCCAGCGCGGTACAGGGCAATGACCTTGCGACCTTCCCGGATTTCCCGGCGGAAATCAGGGCGCCTGCGGGCACCACGTTCGGTGTCTCCGCCTATCAGATCAATTTTTCCGCCCAGAAGGTGCTTACCGCCGGAGACACCCCCGATGTCCTGGTGGCGATGAACCCGGCGGCGCTGAAGACCAATCTCGCCGACTTGCCCAAGGGCGGCATGCTGGTGGTCGATACGGGCTCGTTCACCGACCGCAATCTGCGCAAGGCGGGCTATGAGACGAGCCCGATTGAGGACGGCTCGCTCGACGCATACCACGTTATGGAAGTCGACATGTCGCAAGCCACGCTCAATGCCGTGGCGGAAAGCGGCCTTGGCCAGAAGGAAGGCCTGCGCTGCAAGAACATGTGGGCGCTCGGCCTGGTGATGTGGCTGTTCGAGCGCAAGCGCGGCCCGACGGTTGATTGGCTGCGCAACAAGTTTTCCGGCCGCGAGGAGATCGCGGAGGCGAATATCGCGGCGCTCAATGCGGGCCATGCCTGGGGCGAGACGGCGGAACTGCCCCACGGCTTCACCCGTCACGCCATCCCGCGTGCCGATATCGAGCCGGGCCTCTATCGCGCCGTGAGCGGTAGCGAGGCACTGGCCTGGGGCTTGGCGATCGGCAGCGACCTTGCCGGGCTGCAAATGATGCTGGGCTCATACCCCATCACTCCGGCCTCGCCGCTGCTGCACATTCTGGCCGGGCTCAAGGGCCAGGGCGTCACGACTTTCCAGGCCGAGGACGAGATCGCAGCCATCTGTTCGGCCATCGGCGCCTCCTACGCCGGCAAGCTTGGCGTAACCACGAGCTCCGGCCCCGGCGTGGCGCTCAAGACGGAGGCGCTGGGCCTCGCCGTCATGGTCGAACTGCCGCTCGTGCTGGTGAATTCCCAACGCGCCGGCCCTTCGACGGGCATGCCCACCAAGACCGAACAATCGGACCTGATGCAGGCCATCTACGGGCGCAATGGCGATACGCCACTGCCGGTATTGGCAGCCTATTCGCCGGCTAATTGTTTTGACATGGCGATCGAAGCGGTTCGCATGGCAACACAATACATGACCCCCGTCATCCTCTTGACCGACGGATATCTGAGCAATGTGGCTGAACCCTGGCGCATTCCCGATGTCGACAGCCTGGAGCGCTTCCCGGTATCGTACCGCACCGAGGCGGAAGGCTTCCAACCCTATATGCGCGATGCGGAGACCCTGGCGCGGCCTTGGGCCATTCCGGGCACGGCGGGGCTAGAGCACCGCGTCGGTGGCATCGAGAAGGATTTCGGCAGCGGCAACATATCCTACGATCCGGAGAACCACCAGCGCATGACCGATGTGCGCGCCGCCAAGGTGGCCGGCATTGCGAACGGCATCGCGCCACAGAGCGTGGTCAGCGGCCCTGCCGATGGCGGCGAGCTTGCCGTGGTCGGCTGGGGCTCGACCTTCGGCGCCATCGAACAAGCCGTGCGCGCGGCCAGCGCGGCAGGCAAGTCCGTGGCCCATATCCACTTGACCCACCTCAATCCCTTCCCCGCGAATCTCGAAGCATTGCTGAAGAGCTATCGCCGGGTCTTGGTGCCCGAAATGAACACCGGCCAGCTCATCCGACTGCTGCGCAGCGAGTTCCTGCTGCCGGTCGAAGGCCTCAACAAGGTAAACGGCCAACCCTTCAAGGTGGCCGAGATCGCGGCCGCCATCGATGCCGCGTTGGAGGACGACGATGACAGTTGACGCGCCAGCCACCAAGCTCAAGGCGGCGGATTTCTCCTCCGATCAGGAAACCCGCTGGTGTCCCGGCTGTGGCGACTACGCCATCCTCAAGGGCATTCAGAAGACCCTGGCCGATCTCGGCGCGGTGCGCGAGAAGACGGTATTCGTCTCCGGCATCGGCTGCTCCTCGCGCCTGCCCTATTACATGTCGACCTACGGCTTCCATACCATTCATGGCCGGGCCCCGGCTTTTGCGTCGGGTATCAAGCTGGCCAATCCGGAGCTCGACGTCTGGGTGGTAACCGGCGACGGTGACGGCCTGTCGATCGGCGGCAACCACATGCTGCATGCGCTCAGGCGCAACGTCGATCTGCAGATCCTGCTCTTCAACAACGAGATCTACGGCCTGACGAAGGGGCAGTATTCACCGACCTCGCGGGTCGGCACGCGCTCGCCTTCGACGCCGATGGGCTCGCTCGAGCTGCCGCTCTCGGCCTGCTCCATGGCGCTCGGCTCGGGCGCCCGCTTCGTTGCCCGTGCCGTCGATACCGCGATCAAGCATCTCGGCGGCGTGCTCAGCGCCGCCCATGCCCACCGTGGTGCCTCGTTCGTCGAGATCTATCAGAACTGCATCGTCTACAACGATGACGTTTTCGCCGACTTCACAGCCCGCGACGTGGCGGCCGAGCGGCAATTGCTCGTCGAGCACGGCAAGCCGTTGATTTTCGGCGCCAAGCGCGACAAGGGCCTGCGCTTCGCCCCAGGCACCATGACGCTCGAAGTGATCGAGGTTGGCGAGGGTGCTGCCAGCGAAGACGAGGTGCTGGTGCACGATCAGACCAACCGCTCTCTCGCCATGCTGCTCGCCACCATGGACGGCCCGGACTTCCCGGTGGCGCTGGGCGTGCTTTATTGCGATCCGCGCCCGACCTATGACAGTGAAGTCCACGCCCAGCTGGATGCGGCCCGCGGCGACGGCCCGGTCGATTGGAACACGGTGCTGCGGCGCGGCCACACCTGGACCATCTGACACGTCCCGGCGCTTCAGGCGCCTGCGCTATGCTGCAGCCATGGATATTGCCGAGCCACAGCCGGTCCGCCTCAAGGACTATCGCCCCCCTGCCTACCGCATTGCCGAGGTAGAGCTCGTCTTCGAGCTCGATCCGGATCAGACCAGGGTCCGGACAACGCTGGGCGTGGTGCCGCAGGGCACGGCGGGTAGCCCCCTGGTGCTCAGCGGCGAGGATATTGCGCTGCACCGGGTCGCCATTGACGGCGAAACACTTCCCGCCGACGCTTACGAAGTGGACGAGGGCTCACTGACCCTCCCCGCGCTCGACCATCCCGCCACGGTCGAGCTTGAGACCAGTTGCCGGCCAAGCAAGAACACACGCCTCGAAGGGCTCTATGTGTCTCACGGTACCTTCTGCACCCAATGTGAGGCGGAGGGGTTCCGGCGCATCACCTATTTTCTCGACCGGCCGGACGTGATGGCGGTTTACACCACGATCATCCGCGGGTCGAAGAATGCCTGTCCGGTGCTGCTGTCCAACGGCAATCTCGTGGCCAGCCGCGATCTTGACGACGGGCGCCATGAAGCCACATGGCACGACCCCCACCCCAAGCCAAGCTATCTGTTCGCCCTCGTGGCGGGCGAGCTGTCCCCGGTCGAGGACCATTTCACCACTGCCTCGGGCCGTGAGGTGACCTTGCGCATCTATGTGGAGCCGGGAAACGAAAGTCGCTGCGCCTACGCCATGGATGC
>CAZKTK010000103.1:0-9017 GCA_964555535.1 uncultured Rhodospirillaceae bacterium | reverse complement strand
GCCAGGAGAAGGTGCTGGACGACGAAGCCGCGATTTGCCGCGCCGTCGATGGCGCGGCGGATTGGCTGGTGGCGGCCGGCCACGGCAATGTTTTGCTGGAGATCAACAACGAGTGCAACATCCGCTACCGGCAGCCCATTCTGCAGCCCGAGCGCGTGCACGAGCTGATCCGGCGTGCCAAGGCGGGCCGCGACCTGCTTGTCGGCACCTCCTACGGCGGCGGCCGGGTGCCCGGCAGCGATGTGGTGCGCGCCAGCGACTTCATCCTGTTGCACGGCAACAAGGTGGAGGAGCCCGCGCGCATCCGCGAGATGGTGCGCGAGACCCGCGAAATGTCCGGCTATCGGCCCATGCCGATCCTCTTCAACGAGGACGACCATTTCGATTTCGACAAGCCCGACAACAATTTCCTTGCCGCGGTGGGCGAATATGCCTCATGGGGTCTGTTCGACTATCGCCTCGACGGCGAGGGGCCGGAATGCGGCTATCAGAGCGTGCCCGTGGACTGGACCATCGGCTCGGATCGCAAGCGCGCCTTCTTCACCCTCGCCAAACGCCTCGCCACGAAAGGCCTTCCATGACCATCGCCGATATCCGCACCCATCTGCTCTCCGTTCCCTTCACCGACCCGCCCCAGACCGGCTTTCTCACCCTCGGCGATATCGACCTGCTGGTGGTGGAGGTGGAGCGCGACGACGGCGTCATCGGCACCGGGCATTTGCACCCGCTCGCCGGCGGCATGCGCACCCTCGACATGTGCATCCACGAGATGCTCAAGCCTCTGCTGATCGACGAGGACGAAAGCGACGTCGAGGCGCTGTGGCAGAAGATGTGGCAGGCAACCTTCATCCAGGGCCGCATGGGCATCACGGTGATGGCCCAGTCGGCGCTCGATATGGCGCTCTGGGACTTGCAGGGCAGGGCAGCCGGCAAGCCGCTGTGGCAGCTCTGGGGCGGCGCCGGCGATCCCCTGCCGATCTATGGCTCCGGCTGTTTTCGCGGGCTCGGGCATGACGGCATGATCGAGAAGGCCGAGCGCTATGTCGCGCAAGGCTTCACGGCGATCAAGATGCAGGTCGCGCACGTCTTCTCCCATGACGAGGACGTGGCCAATGTGCGCGACATGCGCTCGGCGCTGGGCGACGACATCGAGATCATGGTCGACGTCAACCAGGGCTGGGGCGTGGACGAAGCCATCGGCGTCGGCCGCCGCCTCGACGACTATCGCCTCGCCTGGCTCGAGGAGCCGGTCATGGCCGACGACTTCGACGGCTACCACGCCATCGCCGATGCCATTGCCACGCCCGTGGTCGGCGGCGAGAACCATTTCACCCACCATGACCTCAAGCCCTTCTTCGCAAGCCGCAAGGTCCCCATCCTGCAGCCCGACGTGATGCGCGGCGGCTATACGGAGCTGCGGGTGATCGCCGAGCACGCCCACCGCGCGGGCCTGACCATCGCGCCGCACGTCTTCCCCGAGCTCAGCGTGCAGCTGGTCGCCGCCATCCCCAACCCGTCATGGCTCGAATATATGGGCTGGTACGACCACCTCTGGGTCGAGCCGCTGCTGCCCGAAAACGGCTTCCTCGCCCCGCCAAACCGCCCCGGCCACGGCCTCGACTTCAAGCCGGCGCTCTTCGCCGAGTATCCCTATCGCGACTGAGCGGTACGAAAGCTGTTGATTTTGGACGGCTCAGTTGAAACTATTCTAAATTGATACGGTGGGCCAGCGGGCTTGCTTGTATTGTCTTGGAAAACATGGGGGCTACCGCCGTGAGCAAGAAAAAGAAAGAAACTCTGACCGATGACGAGATCACTGTTGAGCGGGGGGTGAGCCGACGCTCGCTGCTTGCCGGCACGAAGGTTGTGCTCGGCGGTGCCGCGGCGCTCGTTGCCGCCGGCCAGACCGGTTCGGCAAAGGCAGCCGATCCCGCTGGGGGAGGCTCTGACAAGGATCCCAACGATCCCCGCGGCGGCGGCTCCGATACGGATGGCGATCCTCGTGGCGGCGGCACGGACAGCGACGGCGATCCCCAAGGCCGCGGCACGGATTCCGATGGCGACGCGGGGGGCCGGGGCTCGGACTCCGATCCCAACGATCCGCGCGGCGGCGGCTCGGATGCCGATCCTAACGATCCCCGTGGTGGCGGCTCCGACCACGAGGTCGATCCGCGCGGCGGCGGCACCGATTCCGACGGCGATCCTCGTGGCGGCGGCACCGATGCCGACGGCGATCCGCGCGGCGGCGGCTCGGACGCCGACTGAGGCCGATGTGAGATGACGCGTACGACTTTCGACTTCGAGCGCGTCATCTCGCCGGTCTCCAAGGACACGTTCTTCGCCTCGCACTATGAAAAGGCGGGCTTGCGGGTGCATCGCGAGGATCCGGGCTACTACGCCCCGATCCTCAGCACCGACCGCATCGACGAATATCTGACCACTGCCGACCCGCACGCCTCCGAGATCATGCTGGTCAATGCCGAGGTGGAAACCGAGATCCCGAGCAGCGAATACACCCTTCGCCGCGGCGTGCTCGACATTCGCCGGGTCTACCAGCTGTTTGCCGAGGGCGCGACCCTGGTCATGCCCCAGCTGCATCGCAAGGTGCCGGAGTTGGCCGGGCTCTGCCGCGCCGTGGAGGCTGAGTTTCATGCGCCCTTCCAGACCAACATCTATCTGACGCCGCCCGAGGCGCAGGGCTTCAAGACCCATTACGACACCCACGATGTGTTCGTCCTGCAGGTCGAAGGCAACAAGGAATGGCACGTCTACGACACGCCGATCGACCTGCCGCTGCTCGGCCAGAAGTTCGACAGGGAGAAATACGAGACGGTGCCGGAAAGCGAGACCTTTCTGCTGCAGGCGGGCGATCTCTACTATTGCCCGCGCGGCATCGTGCATAACGCCCGCTCGACCGATACCGCATCGCTGCACATTACTTTCGGCCTGATGGCGCAAACCTGGTCGGAGCTCATGTTCGAGGCCGTGGCGCAGGTCTGTCTGGCCGATCCCGCCTTTCGCGAGAACCTGCCCGTGGGCTATGCCAGCGACGGCTTCGACCGAGAGCCGGCGCGCGCCAAGCTGAAGGACCTTCTGACGCGGCTATGCGATTCTGCCGAGCTCGACCCGCTGCTCGACACCTTTGCGGCGCGCTTTATCGCGGAAAGCCCGCCGCATCTCCGTGGCCAGATGGCGCAGGTGCTGGAGTCGAACCGGCTGACCGTCGACAGCATCGTGACGCCGCGGGAAAGCTTGATATTCCACATCGCCCAGGAAGAGGACAAAGTCGTTCTCGTGCATTTCAACAACCGCATCAGCTTCCCCTCCCGCGTGATGCCGTCGCTGGAAGCGCTGTTGGCGTCAGACAAGGGCATTCGCGTGCGCGACGCGCCCGGGGAATTGGACGAGGGCGGCTTGCTGGTATTGGCCAGAAAACTGGTCAGCGAAGGGTTGTTGACCCGCGCCGCCTGAAAGGCCGTTACGACGACGGGGGTTCCGCGAGCGGCAGTTCCAGCCAGAACGTAGAGCCTTCCCCCGGCGTGCTTTCGAAATCCAGCTCGCCGGCCATATTCTCAGCCAGTTGCCGGCTGATGGTCAGGCCGATACCCGTGCCCTCAATGTGCGATGTCTCGACACTGAGCCTGGAGAAGGGCCGAAAGACCTCATCGTGACTTTCGGCGGAAATTCCGGGCCCAGTGTCGGTCACGGTAATGCGCGCTCGGCCATTGCCTGTCAGGTTGGCATCGATGGTGACCGAGCCGTCGTCGCAATTGTATTTGATGGCATTGGAGATGAGGTTCAGCAGGACCTGCTTAAGCCTGCTGGGATCGGCCTGCACGGATATATCGGCCGGGATGTCCGAGGCAACACTGAGCGATATATCCCGTTTGTCGGCCAGCGGTTTTACCACGATCAAGCTTTGCCCTATCGCTTGCACCACATTGGTCGGTTCCAGAGCAAGGTCGAAACCGCCGGATTCAACCTTGGCCAGGTCGAGAATCTCATTGACCAGGACAAGCAGATGCTGTCCGCCGTTGAGAATGTGCTCGACATTCGTTTGCTGATCTTCGCTTAGCGGCACATCGGAATAGTCTCTCAGCAATTGTGCAAATCCGAGAATCGCATTGAGTGGTGTGCGAAGCTCGTGGCTCATGGCTGAGAGAAACTCTGACTTCGCCTTGTTTGCCCGGGCCGCCTCGGTCGTTGCCAGTTCCAGCGTCAACTCTCGCTGCTTGCTTTCCGTAGTGTCGATGACCAGGGCGAAGGCACCGACGGCGGCGCCGGTTTTATCGATATCGGGAACATAGGTCGCATGCAGGTGGCGGTTCTCGCCCTTCGCGTTCTTGACGATATTATCGTATTCGACCCGCTCCCCGGAAAGGGCGCGTTCGATGAAAGGAGCGGCGATGGCATAGGCGTCAGGTTCAAGAACATTGTTTACCGATTTGCCTATCAGCTCTTCCGCCGACATGCCAAACATGTGTTGATATTGGGCATTGGCGAACTGGAAGCGCTTTTCCCGGTCGATATAGGAGAAAAGTGCGGGCACCAAATCCATAAGCAGGCTAAGTCGTCGCTCGCTTTCTCTAAGCGCTTCCTCGCCGCGCTTCAACTCGGTGATGTCGGTGTGAACAAGCGCTATTCCGCCATCGCGCGTCTTGTGGCGTCGCAACAGTACCCAGTTCCCGTCGGCCAGCTGGAGTTCCTTAACGCTGCCCGCTTGCCGATGTTCTGCCAATCGCTCCGAGACTAAGGCTTCAATGTCGCTCTCGGAATAGATTGCGGTGCCGCTAAGAATGAAGGCGCGCAGCAAGGTTTCGTAGTCTGCTCCTTGCTCCAGCTGGTCGGCGATCGGTCCAACGAATTTCGCATAAGCGTCATTCCAATAGACGAGCCGGTTATCGGCATCGTACAGGGCGAACCCTTCCGAGAGATTCTCAAAGGTGGCTTCGAGAAGAGTTGTCGTTTCAGCCAGTTCACGTGCGCGCTCTTCGACGCGGCGCTCGAGCTCTTCATTGAGGACCTTAAGCGCTTGCTCGCTCTTCTTGAGTTCGTCCGCCTGGCGGCTATGTTCGGTAATATCGCTGCCGGTGCCGCGATAGCCGCGGAATGTACCGTGATTGTCGAAAATGGGGCGGCCATGCACTGTGATCTTGCGAACCTCGCCTGACGCATCGGCCCGGTCGTATATGAAATTGTGGAACGGCCGGCGTGAATCCAGATCGGCCTTGTGGTCCGCCCATTTCTTGTCGTCGTCATCGTCTTTGGCCCGGAAATCATACCGCGTCTTGCCCTCTGTAGAGGGCAACTCCGGGCCGGTATAGGAGGCTGTGTTCCTAGCCTGAGAGATGAAACGATGGTGTTCGTCGGTTTCCCAGAACCAGTCCGATGCGGTCTCGGCAAAATCCTTGAAGCGGGCCTCGCTTCGTTCC
Source organism: uncultured Rhodospirillaceae bacterium (assembly GCA_964555535.1). Classification (GTDB taxonomy): domain Bacteria; phylum Pseudomonadota; class Alphaproteobacteria; order UBA7887; family UBA7887; genus UBA7887. The sequence continues at coordinate 3,585 of CAZKTK010000103.1, read as the reverse complement.
AGTGCCGCCTCACGGCGCTTCAGCTCCGTCACGTCACTGCCGGTGCCGCGATAGCCCAAAAAGGTGCCGTCATCGCTGAAGATCGGGTGACCATTGATGCGAATGCTGCGCACCTCGCCGCTTGTATCGACCCTGTCGAAGACAAAATCCTGAAACGGCCGCCGGGCGTCGTGGTTAGCACGGTGATCTGCCCATTTCTTGTCGTCATGATCTTCGGCCATTCGGAGATCGAAGCGCGTCTGGCCCAATGCCGGTGGAAAGGGCGGTCCCGGATAGGAACCGACCTCTTTGGCTATGTTCGTAAAGCGATGGTTGTCATCGGTTTCCCAGAGCCAGTCCGATGCAGTCCTTGCAAAATCCTTGAAGCGGGCCTCGCTCGCCTTGAGCTTGGCTTCCGTGTCTTTGCGGTCGGTAATATCGCGCTTGATGGCGATATACCGCGTTACCTCTCCGCTCGTGTCGCGGATCGGTGAAATTGTGACTTCGGAGATCCAGCGTGACCTGTCCTTGCAAACGGCTTCCAACTCGCCCTGCCAAACATGTCCCGCGGCAATCGTTTCGACGACCGTCTCATATGGCGCCGGATCCGCATCCACGGGGCGCAGCAATTCAGCTGGAGTTTTCCCGACAGCCTCGTCGAGGGAATAGCCTGTGATACGCTCGAAAGCCGGATTGACGTATTCAATGCGCAAGTCTGCATCCGTCACCTCAATGGCGTCGGGAGCATGCGTAAGGAAAGCCGTCAGGAGGGCATCATCAAGCTCCGTCTTCTTGGTTTGGGCCATTGGGCTCTGCACGTTTCTCCATGCCAAATGTCGATCACTCTAAAATGTGTTGCGTTTGACGGCAAAGTGGAGTCGCCATGGCAAAAAAATGCCGGCTACCAAGATTGCCGTGGCGCTGAGATACGTGGAGGCCGGGACCGGAATCGAACCGATGTAGGCGGATTTGCAGTCCGCTGCATAGCCACTCTGCCACCCGGCCGCGCGCGCTTGGTATAGAGCTTTTCCGGCGCTAATGGAACCGATTTGCGCTACAGGCCGGCAGCTTTCAGCATGGCGCCGAACGCCTCCGGGACGAGATGGAAGTCATCCATATGCCAACGACCATTGCTGGTTCCATCGGCAGTCGATGACAATGCATGGGCGTCGAGGTAAGGGAGTGAACGCGCACGTGTGGCCGCCCCGAGCGCTTCGTTGAAAGCGCGCACCATATCTATAAACCCAGGTGGTGAGGCGCGTTCCGCCGGCGGGGCAGGCGGGCCGTAAATGATCAGCCGATGTCCTGCCAGTTGGGTCATGACATTGTCCAGATAGGCCGCTACGAAGCGGTCGATGTACTCTCGCTGTACAACGTCCCGGTGACTGTCGAGATAGACAAAGAGGCCTTCATCGGCACGGCAGTCGATCTCACCGAAACAGACGACGACGCGAGCGCCTTGCGGTATGCGTGCCGCGGCTAACTGGAAAGCCGTTCGCTGCGGTCCCCGCTTGCGGTTCACCGCGGCGGCCAAATGCCAGGCCTTGGCGCCGACCACGAGATGGGGGCGGACACGGTGAAGCGCACCGTCCAGGGAGACAGGCAGGCAGGCGGGCGATAGGCAATGGCTGTCGCCGATAACATGCAGCACCTCGGTCGCGTCCGTGGGATCGGTGGACATTCGGGGCAGCAGGGATTGGAGGTAACGGGTATAGACCACGATCGCCCACTCGCGCCGCTCCTCCGAATCCGCGAAGAGCAGCCGGATGGCGCGGCGGCGGATCGCGCGCAAGGCCTCTTCGCTGCCATCTCCTGCCATGCGTGCTTCGGCGGCGGCCACCCAGCGCTGGCAAACGTCAGGCTCGCCGGCGACGAAACCGGCAAGTGCCGCGCTGACCATCACCCCTGTCGCGATCACCGCATCCAGATCAGCCTGCTCACCGGAGGCGCGGGCCAGCTCTTCAAGTGGCTGCCTGGCGTCCAGCGTCAACAAGGCCTCGCCCAGCAGGCGCCAAGCCCGCTGATCGACGGGAAGCGCTGCGATAGCCTTGGCCAAGGCCGGCACCGCTTTGTCGAAGTCGCCGCGAGCATAGTGGGCGGCGCCTGAGCCGCCGGCATCGCCAACGCGCTCGAACAGGTCGGCGGCATCCTCGGGATGCCCGCGACGCAGGGCGATCTCGCCGGCCAGACTTAAGGCACCTGCCTGCTCGGGCTCACGGTCGAGAACCGCTTGGATATGGGCGTCGGCGGCATCGACGGCGCCTTGGTCCAGCAGGCGCCGGGCAAATGAGGGGCGGGGATGTTCGCCGCCGGACAATGCTACACGCCAGCCAGGCGCGCCATCGCGCGATCCAGCTTCAGGCGAGATTGTTCGGCCTCGTCGAGGCGCTCGCGTTGCTCTGCCACCACGGCCTCCGGCGCCTTTGCCAGAAACTTCTCATTGCCGAGCTTCTTGTCCAGCTTGGCGATCTCGCCTTCGACCTTGGTCATCTCGCGCGCCAGGCGGCCCCGTTGCTCGTCGAGGTCCACGACATCGGCCACATGCAGGAACAGGCTGGCATCCTCGAACACGGCCTGCACCGTGCCCGATGGTGCCGTCTCGGCAATGGCCAGCTCGACCTTGGCAAGCGGTTCTATAACGCTGCGCTGGCGCTCCAGGCGCGCTTGCGTGTCCGTGGAGCTGTCGGTGACGCTCATCGGCACCGTGGCGGAAGGCGGCACTGTCATCTCGGAACGCACCGAGCGCACCTCGCTGACCAGGCGCACCACCCAGTCGATCTCGTTGCGGGCGGCCTCGTCGACCGCGACGGCGGAAAGATCCGGCCAGGCCGAGGTCGTGAGCAACGCCGAGCCCCCCAGGCTGGCGTGCAGCTCTTCGCTGACGAATGGCATAAGGGGATGCAGGGCTTCGAGAATGCGCCCCAGCACCCAGCCCGCAGTGGCTTTCGTTTCGTCCTTGGCCGGGCCGTCATCGCCGTAGAGAACGGGCTTGGCGATCTCCAGATACCAGTCGCAGAAGCTATGCCAGACGAAGGCGTAGAGGCCCTGTGCCGCCTCGTTGAAGCGATAGGCCTCGATGGCTTCGCCGGCGGCGCCGACGGCGGCGACCGTTTCGCCGACGATCCAGCGGTTTGTCTGATCGGCGCAGCCGGAGGGATCGAAATCCCCATCCACACGGCAGCCGTTCATCTCGCAGAAACGCGCCGCGTTCCAGAGCTTGGTGACGAAGTTGCGATAGCCCGCAACGCGGTCTTCGGCGAGCTTGATGTCGCGCCCCTGGGCGGCCATGGCAACGAGCGTGAAGCGCAGGGCGTCGGTGCCGTAGGAATCCATCAGGGACAGCGGATCGATGACATTGCCCTTGGTCTTCGACATCTTCTGGCCCTTGGCATCGCGCACCAGGGCGTGGATGTAGATGTCGCGGAAGGGCACGTCCTCCATGATGTGCATGCCCATCATGATCATCCGCGCGACCCAGAAAAAGATGATGTCGAAGCCCGTGATCAGCACATCGCCGGGGTAATAGGTCTCGAGCTCGGGCGTCTGCTCGGGCCAGCCAAGGGTCGAGAAGGGCCAGAGGCCGGAGGAGAACCAGGTGTCGAGTAC
>CAZKTK010000102.1:0-9095 GCA_964555535.1 uncultured Rhodospirillaceae bacterium | reverse complement strand
ACGCCTAGTCCGGGAAAGGCGCCGAATGCGTGACAGGGATCACAAAAATCGCGCTACGATGGGCCATGTCCGGGGAATGACAGGGAGAAAAGTGATGCGTTTGCTGTGTCTGGGACTGCTGGCGATGCTGGCCGCCTGCGCCAATGCCGAGGACGAGCGCCTGGCCCGCTGGCAGGAGCGTTGCGCCAAATACGGCTTCGAGGCCGGCACTGCGGAGATGGCAAGCTGCGTCCAGACCGAGGAGCAGAACTATCGCGCCGCGGATGCGGAAGAGCGCGAATGCCTGCTTGAGGACTGACACGTGCGCATCGCCACCTGGAACGTCAATTCCGTCAAGGCCCGCCTGCCCAACCTGTTGGCCTGGCTGGACGAGGCCGCGCCCGACGTCCTGCTGCTGCAGGAGACCAAGACGGTCAGCGAAGGCTTTCCGCGCCTCGAGATCGAGGAGCGCGGCTATGTCTGCGCCGTGGTCGGGCAGAAATCCTACAACGGCGTCGCCATTCTCTCCCGTCATCCGCTCGAGGATGTCACCGAGCGCCTGCCGGGGGACGACGCCGACGAACAGGCGCGCTATGTGGAGGCCTGGGTCGATGCGGGGGCGAATGGCGTGCGCATCGCCTCGATCTATCTGCCCAACGGCAATCCGGTGGACAGCGAGAAGTACCCATACAAACTCGACTGGATGGCGCGCCTGCGCGACCACGCAGAAAGTCTTCTGGCGCTAGAAGAACCGGTGGTGCTGGGTGGCGACTACAACGTCATTCCGGCAGCCGGCGATGTCTACGACCCGCAAGGCTGGGCGGAGGATGCCCTGTTCCGCCTCGAGACCCGCCAGGCGTTCCGGGAAATTCTCAATCTCGGCTATACGGAGGCGTTTCGCGCCCTGCATGCGGAGACCGGGCGCTACAGCTTCTGGGACTACCAGCGCCGGGCCTTCGAAAGCGACAGGGGTCTGCGCATCGACCACCTGCTGCTGTCGCCGCAGGCCGCCGACCGCCTGAGCGCCTGCGACATCGACATGGTGCCGCGCGGCAAGAGCAAGGCATCGGACCACACCCCGGTCTGGTGCGAACTGGAGGAAGCGACATGAGCACACTGAGCGGCGGCTGCCTGTGCGGCGCGGTTCGCTACGAGCTGCGCGGCCCCATCCTCGCGGTAACCCATTGCCACTGCCGCATGTGCCAACGCGCGAGCGGCGCGCCCGTGGTGACCTGGGCATCGGTGGCGCGCGAGGACTACGCGGCGACGGCGGGCGTGATGGCGCGCTACCAGTCCAGCGACAGGGCGTGGCGCGGATTCTGCCCCACCTGCGGCTCCCAACTCGCCTTCGAATACGAGGCGTCGCCCGGGAAGGTCTATATCAATGTGGGCGCCCTCGACGATCCCGCGGCGGTCACGCCCGAGCGCAATATTTGGCTGCAATCGCGCCTGCCATGGCAGCCGTACGACGAGGCATTGCCCCATTTCGCGGGCGATGCCGAGGACTGACGGCAAGGCCGTCGCCTATGCCCTGCTGGCGCTGACGGCGCTGTTCTGGTCCGGCAATGTCGTGGTCGGCCGGGCCGTGGCGGGCGAGATCCCGCCTTTTGCCCTGACCTTCTGGCGCTGGTTGCTGGCGCTTGCCATCCTGCTGCCCTTCGCCTGGCCCGGCCTGCGCGGCAAGGGCCCGCTGATACGCCGCCATTGGAAGATTCTCGGCCTGTTCGGCCTGCTCGGGGTGATCGGCTTCAATGCGTTCGGCTACATCGCGTTTCACGGCACAAGCGCCCTCAACGCGGCGCTCATCAACACGCTGCTGCCGATCATGGTGGTGGCGCTGAGCTGGGCACTGTGGCGCGAGACCTTGAGCCGGCAGCAGACCCTCGGCATCGCCATATCCCTGCTCGGCACCTCGGCGATCCTGGCCCGCGGCGATATCGCCGTGCTCGGCGCGCTGGACGTCACCCGCGGCGACCTTTGGATGCTGGCGGCGGCCGCGTCCTACGCGCTCTATACGGCCTTGTTGCGGCTGCGGCCGCCGGAGCTCGACGAGCCCGCATTCCTGGTCGTGATCGGCGCCTTCGGCGCGGTGGCCCTGTTACCCTTGGTGATTGGCGAGACCATCGCCGTCGGTGCCATGCCGCTGACCCAGCGAAGCCTCGCCGCGGTGGCCTATGTGGCCGTGTTCTCCTCACTGCTGGGCTACATCTTCTGGAACCGCGGGATTGCCATGGTCGGCGCGGATCGCGGTGCCGTGTTCCTGCACCTGATGCCGGTCTTCACGGCCGGGCTCGGCATGATGTATCTGGATGAGGCGCCGCGGCCCTATCACGGCCTCGGCATGGCCCTGATTTTGGGCGGCCTGCTGCTCGTCAATCGCCGTGTGCCGGGCCGAGCGGTACCAGGCGCAGGCCCGGCCGCAGGCGGCGATAGTCGAGCGCCAGGTGGTCGACGGGATTAGGCCCGGGGCTGGCTACGACGATGATCTCGCCGGCGATCGGCGTGAAATCGGCACGAAAATGGACCGAGCTCTTGAGCACCAGCGCGGCATGGTCGGCGGGCTCGATGCCGAGGTGGCGGAACATGGCCTGATCCGCCGCCTGCATGCGCCGTGATGACACCACGACCGTCACGCCGCCGATGCGTATCGCCGCCATCGGCCCGAGCTGCATGTGCGAGCCGCCGAACATGGGCCCGGTGGCGGTGAAGTCGCCGTCGCCGAGGGCCTGAACCTCAACATTTACGGATAAAGGCCGCTCCCCTTCCCAGGCACTCCCGGCACCCAGCGAGACGGAAATCGTGCTGCCGATCCCAGCCGCATGCGCCGCCGCTGCTGCTGGCGGATCGTAGAGCAGACCGAACACGGCATCCTCGACTCCGGCGGCAAGCAGCGCCCGCAGCATGCCGACCGTATCCGACGCCGCGCCCGCGCCGGCATTGTCCTGGGTATCCGCGATCACCAGCGGTCGCCTGGGCGGCGACGTGGCAAGCGCTGCGGCCTCCTGCGGCGAATAGATACGGCCCGCGAAATCGGGCTCCGCCTCGGCAACGGCAGCCGCCAGCGCATCGGCCGCCGCATCGGCAGCGGACTGGCTATCGGCATAGGCGAGCACCGCGGGACCGCACTCGAATATGTCCGCAGGCGGAAAGCCGCTCGCCAAGGAGGCGGACCACACCCCCTCGCCCGTCGCCAGCGCATCGCATCGGCTGGCCAGGTCCTTCGCCGGCGCCATGTCGGTACATTGCCAGACGAGCGGCATCAGATAGTCGGCCTTGCGCAGCGCCTTGGCCGGGCGCCTGCCGGCGGCCATGCGTGCCAGCACGGCATGGGTCCGCGCACCAGTCTCGGCCATATCGACGTGGGGATAGGTGCGATAGGTGACCAGCGCATCACTCTCGGCGACCATTCGGGGCGTGACATTGGCATGCAAATCTAGGCTCGCCACCAGTGGGATAGCCGTGCCAATCGCGCCGCGCACGCGGGCAAGCAACTCGCCCTCGCCGTCCTCCAGATGCGCGGTGACCATGGCGCCATGCAAATCGAGATACACCGCGTCCACCAGCCCGGCCTCCGACAGCGCGTCGAGCAGCATGGCGCTGATTCTTTCGAACGCCTCCTCCTCCACCTCGGCCGAGGGAACGGCGGAGCACCAGAGCAGCGGCGCCACGCTATCGCCCGCGGCACGCGCGGCCTCGAGAAAACCGGATATGGCGAGGTTCATGCCCGCGACGGCAGCCACGAGCGCGCCACTCTGCGACAAGGCCGGCCAGCCATCAGCATCGGCGAAATCGGCGTAACCCGCCCCGTTTTGCGCGAAGGTGTTGGTTTCGTGCAGAAAACCGCCGACGGCGATGCGCATGGGCCGGCTCTACTCGGCTACAGTCTTTAGCATCCAGCCTTGGCCGAGCGCGCGGTCCGGATAGAGCCCGTTAAGCACCAGGAAGCGCGCCAAGGCATAAGGGTCGGAAGGCATGCGCGACGCGATCTGGGCCGCTGTCTCGCCGCCGCGCACGCGATGCACGACCAGGCGATGGGGCGTGATGCCGCCCGCCTCGGAAGCGCTGATGGCGCGAAAGCTGTAGGTGGTCTCCCGGAACAACGGATCGAAGCGGGCCGTTACCGCCGGCGGCGTCAAGAACACGAAGCGATAGATCAGGCGCGAATCGAAGGCGATGGCGACCAGGCGGGCATCGGCCGGCTGGCCATTGAGATCGAGGCGCGCCACGGCGGTCGCCGCCTCGCGGTTGTCGACATGGAAGCGCTGCAATTCGCGAACGGGCGTCCCCTGAGCCCAGACATCCTGCAGATAGCCGGTCATCGGCCGGCCGTCCTTTCTCGAATCGGCATCGAAGACAAACATCGCGCCGTCCGGGCCACGTCCCAGCACCTGGGTCTGACCGTTGAGCAGGGAGAAATCCTGCGGTGCCTCGAAACGGAAGCCGAGGGTGGGATGCAGGAACTGGCGGCCGCGCACCACGCCCTGTTCCGGGTCGTCGCCGAACAGCATGCCGTCGATCTTGTTGAGAAAGATCTCCCGCCCGACGATCGGCTGCGCCACGCGCCGCACATTGGCCGCTTCCACGGCGCGGCGCACCCGCTCCGCCGTGCGCGGATGGGTGGCGAAGATATCGAACTGATCACCGCCGCCGCTACGCCCGGCAATGCGGGCCTCGACCTCGCTATGGGCTCGCATCTTGGCCAGGAAGGAGGCCATGGCATCGGTATCGAAGCCGGCGCGTGCAAGGTATCGCACACCAAGCATGTCGGCTTCGTATTCCTGATCGCGCGAATAGCTCTGAATTGCCGCCATGGCGCCCATCTGGGCGATACCGGCAAGTTCCGGGCTGTCGGTCAGTATGCTCAACAGGCCTACGCCGAGCTGGGCCATGATGCCGCTCGACATGCGCTGCGCCCCGTGGCGCGCCGCCACATGACCGATCTCGTGGGCGATAACGCCGGCAAGCTCGGCCTCGTCGCTGGCCAGGGCAAGGAGACCGCGGCTCACATAGACGTAACCGCCAGGCAGGGCGAAAGCGTTGACGATCGGGCTGTTGAGCACCGTGAAAGTGAATTTCACGTTGGGCCGCTCCGAAGTCAGAGCGAGAAACTGGCCGATGCTGTCCACATAGGCCGCAACCTTGGGGTCGTCGTAGGCGCCGCCGAATTCGGCCAAAATCTGCTCATGCTGCTCAGCGCCAATGCGCGCCTCGTCGGCCTCGGAAATCAGATTCGGCAGATAGTCCTGCGCCGCCGCGCCACCGGCCGCGGTCAGGCAGGCCACCACGCCCACCCAAACCATTGCTGCAAGTCGTCCCATCGTCACCTCGCAAGCCCCATTCCGAACGGGCCGCCCTTTTCGTCGGGGCCCACTCAACGTCGTACATGGTATCGTCGGCAAGCCGATTCTAGTTAGCACCAACGCCGTTCCCGGTACGGTAAAGTCCAAGCGCTACCGGATAGTTGCCAATTGGTCACACTGTGGCGCGAATTGGCCAAATCCTTGGCCTTGAAGCGAATTTCGGCAAATCGAAGAGCCACGACGCTTGTTCACCGAGAAAACTTTGGATTATCGTTGTGGCGCCTGAATTTGGAGAAATCGGGGTGGTGGCGCATGCAAACGATCATGCGGCTCGGGTTATCTGCTGTGGTTAGGATTGGGTGAAGCCGATGAAGGTGCTTTTCCGTTTTGTGGTTGTCGGCGCGGTGATCTCTTTGGGTGCCTGCTTTAATAACGACCACATCGACATAGCCAATATGAGCCCGGCCGGAACCCAGTTCCAGGCCGAGTTGCACAAGGGCTATTCCGAGCTCTCCAAGCTCGAATATGACGAAGGCGATTGGAGCGACGGTTTCACCTTCAGCACCAAAGCCCGCAAGGCCGCGGAGGGACAAGAGGTCCCGCCGGAGCTGGTCTGGGATTGGGACGTGCCGGAAGAGACCGAGAACGAGCTCTACCAGGCGCACGACACCCTCGGCTATTGGATGCGCATGGGTGCCGCGGAGCGACTGCCTGGCCTGATGGCCAACGCACAGGTCGCTTTCGACTGCTGGATCCAGGAGCAGGAAGAGAATTATCAGCCGGATGACATCGCCCGCTGTCGCGATGATTTCTATTCGGCCATCCAGGCCATCGAGAACTCGATGGTTTGGGAGCCTGATGTCGAAGAGCCGATGTTCATGCCGGCCCCGCCGGAGCCGGCGGCAGCCGCACCGCCTCCGGGCCGTCCGCGCTTCTACACCATCTTCTTCGATTGGGATTCGGATGAGATCAACCCGGTGGCGCAGCGCGTGGTCGACACCATCGCTGAAGATTGGCTGGCGGATCAGGCGACGATGAGCCTGGTCGGACATACCGATCGCTCGGGTAGCGACGACTATAACCAGAAGCTTTCCGAAGAGCGTGTCGACGCGGTTACGGAGAGCCTCGTGATCGAAGGCTTCGGCCCGGCGCGTATCTCCGGATATGGCGTTGGCGAAACCGATCCCATCGTGCCGACCGCGGATGGCGAGCGTGAGCAGCGCAATCGCCGGGTGGTGGTCACTGTCGCGGAATAGGCGACACCAGCATGATCGCTAATCATGGGCCCGGAAGGCGTGACGGATACGCTTTTCCGGGCCCTTTCCGTTTGGGCGAGCCAGCGGAACCGAAGAGGTTTCTGAGTGCTGAACCGTGGACGGAAGGCGAATCTGGGCTATTCTGGCACCAATCGCGGACGTTGGCCGGGCGACCTTGGCGACCCATGGCGCAGTTGAGCGAAGCTAAGGAGGGGGGCAAATGAAGGCCCTATGGGCGTTACGCGGTGCATTTGTCGCTGCCCTTCTTGCCGCGACCGCCCCTGTCCAGGCTGGCGACCAGCCCATGTTGCCGTTCGAGGAATTCGTCGAGGTATCGATCGATCGCTCCAAATGGTTGCGTTACGACGATTCCGTCGGGAGGATCTTGGAGCCTCGTATAGAGCGCCTGCTTCGGTCCGGCGACGTTCTCGGCGATCGTGTATTGTTGAAGAATCAGGTCGCCGTCTATTTTCCGAACGGCTTCATCGTCTCTTCCAAGGCCGAATTCCATACCTACCGGCCGATAGACGGTTTGATGCCATGGAATGTCTACTATCGCGACCAGATCGAACCCAATCCTCGCTACGAGCGAATCAACGAATTCGACCGCCTGCTGGGAAACTCCTGTGCGGAGGTACCGTATTTCAGGGGGCGGAGCCCGCAGCGAAACGGCGAAAGCTTTGCTCGCATGCGCATCAACCCCCATGGGGTACTTTCCCTGGTCTTGGATATGCCGGGCCGGTACGACTATCTGACGAATGAGGCCAGCAAATCCTTGACCGTGACCAGCGCCGTGGACAGTTACTATCTTGGCGATCCTGGGCTGGTCGCAAAACTGGTTAAAGATTGCCAGCGCGCCGGCGTATCCATTCGCGCCAGCCGGCGGTAAGGTAGAGATGATATGGTTTCTCGCCGCACAGCGCTGGAATATGACTCGAACCCTACGCGTGCCTTGCGCCACCGCCGGCATGCGGACACAACCTCGGCAAGGGGGAATACTATGCTTCGGCTAGCACTTGTAGCCTTGGTGGCAACGACACTGATCGGCTGTCTGCCCATTCGTCAAGGCAACGACCTTGGGTATGATTTCGCCGTTTTCGTGGATCGGGCGGAAGCGCCGGACCAATCCTGTGCGGTCGATATCGGCCTGCACAACAACCTCGATAACGACTACGCCAATTTCGAGTACGCCCTCAACTTTCTCGACAGTCAGGGTCGCTGGGCAGCAGGGCCACTGGTCCAAGGGGATTACGTGCCCTCGGGCGGCGTAGCCAAGCGGGACTACATCTTCCCGGTGGCCTGCGAGCGTCTGGCGAGTGCGCAGGTGGCAAAGGAACTCTGTCTCGATATCGTCGGCTGGGCCGGAAGACAGGACTGCTACAGCATAGGCAAGATCGTCATCAACGAGACGGTGCCCCTGCCCGCGCAGCCGGCACAAGCGCCGGCCGTGGCACCCCCGCCGCAGAACAAGCCGCGCTTCTATACCCTGTTCTTCGATTGGGATATGTCGGATATCACTCCCGTCGCGCAGTTGGTGGTCGACAATATCGTCGCCGACTGGGCGGGCAGCAGCGATACGCTGATGCTGGTGGGCCATGCGGACCGGTCCGGACCGGAGCCCTATAACCAGAGCCTGTCGGAACGTCGCACGGTAGCGGCGACGCAAGCCCTGACCGCGCAAGGCATCTCGGCAGACCGCATCGACGGCAGTGCGGTTGGCGAGACCGATCCCCTGGTGCCGACCGACGACGGTGTGCGCGAGCCGCGGAACCGCCGCGTGGTGGTGACGGTCGGCCAACAGTAACCCGGCACCTTAAGGAACCGCGAGAGAGCCCGGTGGTCATGCCACCGGGCTCTTTTGGCCTATGCCCCCGGCAAGATCGGCCTATCGGGACGCCGCCGATGCCGGCACACGGCACTATTCGGCCCATTCGCCCTGGCATGCGGCTTGCGACACATGCATTGAATAGGAATTGCGCCCATGCATGATGTCGCCCGCCTGATGCTCTTGCCCCTGCTTGTCTGCGCCTTGCTGGCGACAAGCGCCGCGGCGCAACGCCTGTCCCTATACTCCTGCCCCCATGCCGAAATCCTCTGCGTGCGTAAGCTCGGCTACAATTTCGAGACATGCGGCACCCTCACCGGCCCCGGTGGGGTCACCCAGGAATTTCCGCTCTGCGAAGCCAGCGACGCCAACGCTTGCGTGCCCTGCTGGTTCGGCTCCGTGGAAGAGACGCGCACCTATTGCGTCGCCAAATACGGAGCGTCGTGCAACAGCTTCACGGAGCTAAATCCGAACTGGAAAGGGCGTTGGGAAGACATCGGCCCGCCGGACCTGACACCGCTCGAACGCCTCATCGAGAGCTGGCTGGAGCCATAGGGTAGGCTGCAAATTTCGCCGATAGTCAAATGCAGCGGCGACGGGCATTGTCTCCCGGAGCGTGGCAATATAGTGTCCCAGTTGTCTTGGCACGGGACGAAGCGGCAACTGTGGCCGCTCTCATCGCCGTGCCTTCAAATACAGGATTGTGGATGCCCGACTTCGCAGCCATGCGCGCCC
>CAZKTK010000101.1:0-9146 GCA_964555535.1 uncultured Rhodospirillaceae bacterium | reverse complement strand
GTCATTGTCTGGGCGGACAAGGCCTCCAAACAGCGCCGCAAGTCGGCACCGCCATTGTGATTGACCACGATTACGCGTACTTGCGGAGACATCCGGGTTCATGTCCCGATGAGTGCTATAAGTACGACCCTATTGGATGACATTTTCAGAGAACCTTGGTCATGGAATGCTACCCGTATCTCGAATCGGAAGCTAAATTGGCGCCTGACCATGCGGTCGCTGCCATCATCGTCATGGATGATGACACTTACCTCATGCAGTTGCGAGACGCCAAGCCCGACATCTTCTTTCCGGCCCATTGGGGATGCTTCGGCGGCGCCATCGAGGCTGGCGAAAGCGAGCTCGATACACTTCGCAGGGAGCTCATGGAAGAGCTCGACTATGAGCTTGACCCGGTATCAGCAAGCTATTTCACCAAGTTCGAGTTCGACTTCGGTTTTGCCGGCCACGGAACCATTCGGCGAAGCTACTACCAGATATCAATGCCCTTGCCGCTTCTGCCGACCCTGACGCTGGGTGAAGGCCGAGACATGAGAGCGCTGTCGGCGGAGCAGCTGTTGCTGAAGCAGCACACGACCCCATATGATGCCCATGCCATCTGGATGCATGCGCAACAGTTGCGCCTGCGCACGACCGGGCAGTTGCGGCCTCGCCAATCCGACCCGGACAGCGCCGTCAAATCCTCGCCCGAGTGATCGCAAAAGCGACCGACAACAGCAAGTCCCAGTCTCGTGGACGGCGCAGGAGGTCCAGCAAGACACGCTCGCCCAGGGCATGGCTGATGACCAGCGGACAGCGGCACAGCGATGCGCGCACGTCGGAATATTCCGACAGGGACAGCAGGTCGAAGAATCGCTCGACCACAGGCTGTCGCGTCGACTTCTCGCGGGCGGCGCGCCGGCCAAAGGACTCCATTCTCGCCCGGTTGACAGAATACGGTGTCGCGACATAGGTGACCCCATGACGCAAGGCCGTGACATAGACACTGAACCAATCGGTCAACCAGCTTAATTCCTCTCGCCACCCGCCACCGGCCGACAGCGTATCGCGGCGCAGGAACAAGCCACTTGACGAGAGCCAGAGATACCGCCTTTTGTTCTCTGCCACGAAGTCCGAGGCTGATAGATATCCGCGGTCTTCGAGGCCAAAACGATAGGTCTTCGTGTCAACGACAGCATCGTTGGAAAGCGTTTCGACAATGGTTTCCGTTGCGACTATGCCAGCGCCGGGAAATTCCTTGAGCACCGCCGCCGCGGCATCGAATATGCCGTCGAGGACCAGATCGTCGGCGGACCACCATGCCACGTAATCGCCGCCGGATGCCGCCAGGGCACGGTTTCCAGACCAGACGACGCCACGATTCTGCTCATTGATAAGAATTCGCACGTTAGAACGATCGCCGGCATGTTGCCGCATCACTTCTAGGCTGTTGTCGCTAGACCCATCCTCGACCAGCAATAACTCATCGCAATCGCGAAGCTGATCGAGAATTGCCGGCAGGGACCGCTTCAGATATCGATCATGGTTATAGTTGCATAGGATAACCGAGAATCTTGGCGAGGAAATATCGTTCACGGACTACGGACCCTCGTCCGGGTCCGGGATAGAGGCGACGAAACGCTCGAGAGAGAAGGCCTCCGCCGCGCCGATCCCCACGGAAGCGCCGCGCGCCAAGGCCAGGTTGCGCACCGCCTCGATGGACCGCGCGTGGGGCCAGGGGCGGCAATCTGCCCCAGCTTGTGACAGGGCTGCCAGCTTGCGTTCGAGACCGGGCTCGATATCGGCAAAGTAATTCGGCCGAAACGGCGCGTCGAAACCGGGCGTCGTCCAGTCCGTGGACGAGGCAATCTCGTAGGTGAGGAACGCCTTCACGCCAAGCCCCGGGGCCGGCCGCAACGCCGTCATGGTGGCACGAAACGCCACTTGGTGGTCGATATTGAGGTTGCCGCCGTGGCAGACGAGTACGCTGGCGGCCGACGCCGCACGAATCGCCTTCTCGACGATCCCGATGACGTCACCCAGGGGCACGGTATCGCCGGCATTCTCGGGCAAGCCGGCGAATGTCGGCACGCTCGTGCCAAGGATCTCGCTGCTTGCGCAGGAGGCCTCACGGCGCCCCGCATCGGCGCCCTTGCCATTGCCGAACAAGACCAGGGTCGCGACCGTGACACGGGCATCCGCCAGAGTGGCCATGCAGCCGCCGCAGCCGAGGATCTCGTCCATGGGGTGCGGCGAAACGATCAATACCGGTCCTGTCAGGACCACGGCGCGAAGCCCTTCTTTTTGTAAACCGGATCTCGAATCTTAAGCGTAAAACGCATTGATGCATTCAGAAACATAGGCGATTTGCGAGTCTGTCAGATACTGATTGTGAGGCAGAGCCAGCACCTTGTCCGCTTGGTTTTCCGCCACCGGCAGGTCGCCGCGCCGGTATCCGAGATCGGCGGCCGCTCTGTGTAGGTGAAGGGGCGTGCCGTAATACACCAGAGCCTGGATGCCGTTGTCGGCCAGATGAGCCTGCAGCTCGTCTCGCCGCTCAGCCTGAACCAGGAACATGACGTAGCTGTTGTCCTCGTCGGCCGGATCGTTAGGGATGAAGACGGCCTCCGCCGATATCAGTTCGCGATAGAGATTGGCATTGTGACGCCGCTTGGCAATCACGTTCTGCAGGCGGCCGAGTCGATAGGACAGTACCTGGGCGTTGAGCACATCCATGCGCGAGTTGATGCCATAGAACGCGCAATCGTCACGGCCGGCCAGGCCGTGATTGCGGAACATGCGAACCTTCTCGGCCAGGTCGACGTCATCGGTGAGCAGGAATCCGCTGTCGCCGATGGCATTGAGATTTTTCAAGGGATGGCAGGACACCGCGCCAACACGTCCCATGGTGCCGCCATGTCGCCCATGATAGCGGGCCCCCATGCTTTGCGCGGAATCCTCGATCACGTCGAGGCCATGGCGCTCAGCGATGTCGCTGATCGCCGCCATATTGGCGAAGCGCCCGCCCCAATGCACCGGCATTATCGCCTTAGTCTTGTCGGTGATGCGCGCCTCGACCTTCTCGACATCGATGTTCTGGTCCTCGCCCACATCGACATAAACCGGTACCGCGCCCACATGCATGATCGCGCCGGTAGTGGCGACGAATGAGATTGGCGTGGTTATCACCTCGTCACCCTTGCCGATGCCGCATCCCCACAGGGCTGTCATCAAGGCATCGGTGCCCGAGTTCAACGATACGCAATGCCCGGCGCCGGTAAACGCCACCACCTCAGCTTCGAAATCCGCGATCTCCGGCGTTCCGACCAAATGCCCGGACGCAAGCGTGCGGTCGAATATGGCCAGCAGATACTCCCTCTCCTCCTGATAACGGGGCTGCAAATCCAGAAATGATACCTTGATCTCGGTCATGCCTATTTGCCTTCATAGAATTCGCGCACCGTCGAAATGACATAGGCCATCTCGTCGCGACTAAGGTGTTGATCGACAGGAAAGCTGATGACGTCAGCCGCGTGCCGGTCGCTGATCGGAAAGTCGCCACGCTTGTGTCCCAGATGCGCGAGCGCCTTCTGCAGGTAAAGCGGTATGGGATAGTGGACCTTTGCCTCGATACCCGCATCCAGACAGTGCTGGACAAGCGCATCCCTGTCCTCCGCGAACAAGACATATAGCAGAAACACGTGGGTCGAGCCCTGGTTGCGCGGCGGTATGGTGATTTGTGGTATTTCCGCGAATCCTGCGTCGTAAAACGCAGCTTTCTCCGCCCGCATACGAACGATATCCGGTGCTTGAGAAATCATTCTCTTACCAACGACCGCCTGCAACGAATCCAGCCGCGTGTTGTAGCCAAGTATTTCCATCTCATCGCGATTCGCGAGCCCGTGATTGCGCAGCAGGCGAAGCTTGCGGTTCATTTCGTCATCGTCAGTCACGACAATGCCGGCATCCCCCCAGACATTAATGATCTTCAGCGGATGCATGGAGAAACCGGCGGCAACGCCAAAGGTTCCGGCAAGCCGGCCATTGTGGGTTCCCAGCAGACTCTGACAGGCATCCTCGACCACGGGGATATCATGTCTTTCGGCCACGGCCATGATCTCGGTCATGTTCGCCACATCGCCGGTGAGATGAACCGGCATAAGCGCCTTCGTACGGGGCGTGATCGCCGCCTCGATTTTTGCCACGTCGATACAGAAGGTATCGTCGCAATCAACGAATACCGGCTTGGCCCCCACTTCGGCGATGGCGCCGACGGTCGCATAGAACGTATTTGCGCTCGTGATCACCTCGTCGCCCGGCCCCAGGCCAAGCGCCTTCAACGGTAATTTCAGCGAATCCGTGCCCGAGCCGACACCTATCGCATGCTTGACCCCGAGCATGTCGGCGAACTTGGCCTCGAACTCGGACACGACACCGCCAAGCGTGAAATCCCCGCTCGCGACGAGGTCGCGGATTTCGTCGAAGATGTCGCCCGGATTGGCGAATTGTTGGGCAAGTGGTGAATAGCGCACATGCATGGTCGAGCTTGTTTCAGCCTCTTGAGTGGTTGACAGGAGCCTCAGTGCCGGACCGCTCTCAGAACGGCCCACGAAAGTAGGGATCCGGGGTGTCGATCGGCTGGTTGCCCCGTTCCTGCTCGATGAAGCTGCGGGCCATGGCCAGCCGCTCATCCGGAAGGCCGCAGAGCTCGCCTAGCGCGGCCGCTATCGAGAGGGAATCCGGGTAAAAGCCGGGCACCATGCCACGCGAACTCGGCGTTGGGTGATCTGCCAGGCCGGCACGCTGCGGCGGCACAGCAAGCTGACCGAAGCACTCGGTGGCAACGCTGGCCAAGACTTCAGCGCCAAGACCATAGCTCACCCAACCCGTATCGACGACCAGCAGGCGGCCGGTCTTGCGCACCGACTCGAAGATCGGGGTCATGTCCAGCGGTCGCAGCACGCGCATATCGACGACTTCTATGGAACAACCTTGCCGGTCGAGGGCTTCGGCGGCACGTATCGCCTCCAGGGTCATATACGACGTTGCAACGACGGTCGCATCACTGCCCGAACTGATGATCGCGGGGCGCTCGATCTGACGCGGCGCATAGCCTTCCGGTACCGAGCCGTTGGTGTTGTAGAGCCAGCGATGCTCTATGGAGACGACCGGATTGTCGTCGGCGATGGCCGATATCAGCATACCCTTCGCGTCCACCGGCAGCGTCGGCATGATTACCTTGAGGCCGGGAACGTGCGCGAAGATGGTCTCCAAGCTCTGCGAGTGCTGCGGCCCCTGGCCCCAGCCGCGACCGACGATCATGCGCAGCACCAGGGGAGCCTTGTGCTGGCCATTGCTGGCGTAATGCGCTTTGGCCGCGTTGTTGACAAGCTGCTCGAAGGCAAGCAGGGCAAACTCCACGCGGTGCACCTGCATGACCGGCCGGTCGCCACACATTGCGGCTCCGACAGCAACGCCGGTAAGCGCATTCTCGGCCACCGGCATCTCGATCACCCGGTCAGCACCGTGTTCCGCGGCAATGCCGCGCGTGGTGCCGAAGAATGATCCGGGGTCGTCGATGCCCTCGCCCAGCAGGTAGACGGACGGGTCATGTTTGACGGCTTCCGACAGCCCCTCTCGCAAGGCTTCGGCGTAGGTAATCGTGCGATCGTCAGTCATGCGTAAACAAACCGTCTGGCATCTTCGCTCGATGGCAGATCGGCCGTCCGCGCGCGCTCGAAAACGTCGTCTATCTCGGTCTGTATGTCTTGACGCATACGCTCGTCATCCGCCTCGCTCAGATCTCCGGTATCGAATAATTGGCGGCGTGCGCTCTCGACAGGACACTTGACCTTCCACGCCTCGAAATCCTCAGGCGTCCGATAGCCCAGATCATTGTCGTAATTGGGTCCGCAATGCTCGCGCCAGCGATAGGTGTGCAAAACCAGAAAGCTGGGGCCTTGGCCGTTTCTGGCACGCTCGACCGCCGCTCCAGTCAGCTTTGCCACCGCCGCAACGTCATTTCCGTCGCCCTCGGCCTTTGCCATGGCATGGGCGCTGGCCAGTTCCATGAGCGGGCGCGCAGGCTGGCGCTCAGCAAGCGGAGTGTAGATGGAGAACAGATTGTTCTCGCATACGAACACCACGGGCAACTTGTGCAGTTGGGCAAAGTTGGCGCTCTCGTGAAACACGCCCTCCTCCACCGAGGCATCGCCGAAAAAGGCAACGCTAACGGTGTCTCGCCCGGCCCGCTTGTCTGCCAGCGCGCTGCCCACGGCCAGCGGAATGGAGCTGGCAACGATGGGAATGCTGGCCAGCATGCCAACCTCCTGATCGCAGAGATGCATGGAGCCGCCGCGGCCCCCGACACAACCGTCGGCCTTGCCGTAAATCTCCGCCATCATGCGATAGAGGTCGCCGCCCTTGGCAAGATAATGGGCATGGCAGCGATGGGTGCTGAGCGCCTTGTCGGTCCGCCGCAGCGCCGCGCAGACGCCAACGGCCGCGCCTTCCTGACCGACCGACAAATGCACCGGGCAGCGCATCTCCTGCTCCGCATAGCGCTCCGCCATGGTCTCCTCGACGAGGCGTATGCGCAGCATGTCACTATAGAGCTGCCGCAGTGTCATGTTCGCCGAGCCCGATAATGACTCGCCATTTGCTTCCAGCGCATCAGTCATAGCCGAACCGGCCTCAACATCGCCTATCTCATCCCCATCTTTCGGTTACGGTCACGCAACGAATTCACATGATTGCCGCGGTCACGACCAACTTTGTTGGCGATCCTCTGGCTCCGGCGCTCTTTCTCGGCACCCTGTGATCGCGCCGTTCATAGCATTGATACCATGCACGAAACTAGCATCGATTCTCCGTCGGCGGCGGAACCAGCTCAATTCGGGCGAGGCACCGATCAACGGGACACGATCCCTGGGCAGCTGCGGGCTTGCGGCACGATTCGAGTGAGAGCAAGCGTAACGACAGAGATTGCTTCCGATGGGAGACTTGACACAGCGGGTAATGCGCGCGCCGCCGCATGCACCACCGACCGAATCGGTAACTGGCAAGGCTGGTACAACGTATTGACTCTTACCGGAAAACCCGTGGTGCCAAGACGCCGTTCTGGCCACCGTCGGCAGCATCTCAGCGTGCGAATGGGACAAGGCAGATTCTTTCGGTGGACTTTGGCGCAATATCGGATATTGAGATTGCTTTGGGGGCTCATGCGAGCATGGTGAACTCAGAGGGGGCGCTTGCCATGTCGGTAATTCAGTATTTCCGGGAGGTCGAGCAGATCGCCCGCGAAATCGACCATGCCGCCATCGAGCAATTGGCCGATGAATTGCGGGCGCTGCGTGACAGGGGTGGTCGCCTCTTCTTTCTTGGTGTCGGCGGCAGCGCCGGCAACTGCAGCCACGCCGTGAACGATTTCCGCAAGCTCTGCAGCATCGAGGCCTATGCGCCGACGGACAATGTTTCCGAGCTGACCGCGAGGACGAACGACGAGGGCTGGGAAACGGTCTTCGCCGAATGGCTTGGCGTGAGCCGCGCGAACGAGGCCGATGCGGTGTTCATCTTCTCGGTCGGCGGCGGCAATCGCGAGCGCCAGGTCAGCATGAATATCGTTCGAGGAATAGAAGAAGCCAAGGCCAGAAACCTGAAGGTCTTTGGCATCGTTGGGCGGTCGGACGGGTATACTTACGAAGCTGGGGATTGCGTTATCGTGGTCCCTGCGGTCTCGGCGGACCGCGTGACGCCGCATTCCGAAGCCTTCCAGTCCGTGGTTTGGCATTGCCTCGTCTCGCAGCCGTCACTGCAGACAAACACGACGAAGTGGTGACCCCGGTTCGGGCGGTCTTCCTGGACCGCGATGGCGTGCTTTGCCGCGCCATTGTGCGCGATGGGCGTCCCTACGCGCCAACCTCCATGGCCGAATTCGAGATACTCGATGGCGTCGCGGCTGCGCTCGAACGATTGCATGCCGCCCGGTATCGGCTCGTCGTCGTGACCAACCAACCGGATGTTGCGCGAGGCGTCGTGGCCAAGGCCGAAGTCGAGCGCATGCACGCCGCATTAATGGCCGACCTTCCCATCGATTCGGTCAAAGTTTGCTACGAAGAGGACGGACCCTCGTGCACCTGCTACAAGCCGAAGCCAGGAATGCTGCTGGAGGCGGCCAGCGAGTTTGACCTCGACCTGACAATGAGCTTTATAGTGGGGGATCGATGGCGAGATATCGGCGCGGGGCGGAACGCCGACTGCGGGACGATCTTCATCGACCGTGGATATAGCGAGGCGCTCGTTTATCGGGCGGATCACGTCTGCCAGGATTTGCCCGCGGCGGCGGATTACATCTTGTCGCAAGGCCTGTGATGAGAGAGGCTCGGTGATGGTGAATGTGACGAAGGAAGCGACATGAATCTCGAAAGCCTGAGGGTCAATATCTTCGCCGATGGCGCGGACATCGAAAGAATTCGCGAGCTTTCCGTCTTGCCCTGGATCAAGGGGCTGACCACGAACCCCACTTTGATGCGGAAATCCGGGGTTACCGACTATGCCAGCTTCGCCAAGCTGGTTCTCAGCGAGGTGACGGACAAGCCCGTGTCGTTCGAGGTTTTCGCGGACGATCTGCCGACCATGGAGGCGCAGGGGCGGGAGATCGGAGGCTGGGCACCGAACGTCAATGTCAAGATTCCCGTGACCAACACCCAGGGCGAGTTCACGGGGCCTGTTATCGGTGCGCTGTCGAAAGCGGGCATCCAGGTCAATGTGACAGCCGTCTTCACGGTCGAACAGGTGCGGGCGATAGCGGCAGTCCTGAACCCGGACGTTTTCGCGATCGTCTCGTTGTTTGCCGGCCGGCTGGCCGATACTGGGGTCGATCCGATTCCGGTCATGACCGAGGCCAAGGCGGCACTGAGCCAATGTCCGAAGGCGGAATTGCTCTGGGCAAGCCCGCGCGAGGTGCTCAACATCGTTCATGCAGAGCAGACGGGAACCGATATCATCACGGTCACGCCCGACTTGCTTGACAAGCTATCTTTGTTCGGCAAGGCGCCGGAGCAGTTCAGCCTCGAGACGGTCCGCATGTTCTATGGCGATGCGGAAGCCGCGGGCTATAGCATTCACGTCTCGGCCCCGATCGAGGCATAGGCAATACCGGCGATTCG
>CAZKTK010000100.1:0-9184 GCA_964555535.1 uncultured Rhodospirillaceae bacterium | reverse complement strand
GAAGATCTCCTTGCCCTCGTCGCTTTTCAGGTCGAGCGTCATGGCCCGCTTGTTGCGGTGCAGGTTGAGATAGTCCGGCCCGTCGCGGGCACCGCCGAGGCCCTCGTTGCCGGGCTCGCTCGGCGCTTCGATCTTGATCACATCGGCGCCCCAGTCGGCCAGGTGACGCACCGCCGTAGGGCCGGCGCGCGCCCGCGTCAGGTCAAGAACGGATATTCCTTCCAGGGGCAGGCGCGGCTCGGCCATGCCTATTCTGCCGCCGCCGGCACGCCTTGCTCGCTTTCCACGGCGATGGGCACGTAGGTGTAGGTCTTGGAAATGATCTGCCAGCGGCCGTCGATCTTGAGCAGGCTGAGATAGTCGGTGAAAAGCTTGGGCCCGATCGCGATCTGCACCCGCGCCAGTGCCGATTCGGCACCGGATTTGTCGATCGACAAAATGTGGTCCTGGCGCTTCTGGCCCGACTTGGCCGGCGCGTCGCGGCCGGCGACGCGGGCATAGACGGTCTCCATGTCATCGTCCTGCAGCGGCCCGTCGGTGGCCGTGAAGAGATGGCAGGCGGGGTGGAAGATGCTTTTCAGCTTGTCGATGTCGCCCTCGTAGAAGCCATCGAAATAGGCGGCAAGTGCGGTGCTGATCTCATTATAGGTTGGGTTCATGTCGTTCTCCTGTTTCAGTCAGAGGCCTTGAGGCCGGTTATGCCTTGTTGCAGTGCGCCGCCGAGCAGCGCGGTGTCGATGGAATAGGCCACCATGCGAAAACCCCGCGCCATCCAGGCGCGGCCCCATTCCACGTTGGGGGCGAGGCAGCCCGCCGGCTTGTCGTGCTTGCGGCAGGCAGCCACGATGCGGCCGATCGCCGCGTCGAAATCCGGGTGGTCGAACTCGCCCGGAATGCCCATGGTCAGCGAGAGGTCGTAATGGCCGACATAGGCGGCATCGATGCCCGGCACGGCAAGGATCTCGTCCACGTTCTCGACGCCTTTGGCGGTCTCGATCAATGCGACGACCATGGTCCGTGCTTCCGCACCCGCCATTTTGGCCGGCACGTCGCCGCCTGAGTAGTCGTCATGGGCGCCGCCGAACATCGCCCCGCGCACGCCACGCGGCGGGTAGCGCGTCCAGGAGACGATCTCCTCCGCCTCCTCCCGGCTTTCGACCATTTGGTAGACCAGCCCCATGATGCCGATATCGAGCAGCCGCGCCGTCGTGGCGTAGGACTTGCCCGGCGGGCGCACCAGGGGCACCAGGTCCTGGCCGCGGCAATAGGCGATCTGCTGCTTGATCTCCGCTTCGGAGATGCCGCTGTGCTCCATGTCGTAGATGACATATTCGGCGCCGGCGCCGGCCAGCACCGTGGCGATGCCGGGGCTGGCGAACTCGAACACCATGGTGCCGAAGGCGCTTTCGCCGCGGGCAAGCTTCTCTTTGACGGGATTGGGGCGCATGGTTGCAGCTATTCCTCGCGATAGAAGAGTTGGCGGAGCGCATCGTAATGGGTGTCGTCGCGCTCCCTGAGACGTGCCCAGGCGGTGTCGTAGGCGCGGCGACGATATTCCCGGGCGGCCTCGTCGGAAAGGGTCACCACCTCGATGCCGCGGCGGCGCATTTCCGCATCCTCGTCAACCGCCAGGCCCGCAAAGCGGTCGAAGGAGCGTTGCTCGTGGTCGAGGCCGAATGCCTGCAGGGCATCGCGCGCGGCCTCGTCCATGCCGTTCCAGCGGTCCAGGTTCACGAGAATCACGATATCGCCCTGGAAATAGCGCGGGTCGATGCGGTGGGTGAGGAAGTTGTCCCACGACAGATCCATCAGTCCCACCGACGGCCAGCCGACGCCGGCCACCGTGCCGCGCTCGAGGGCCGTATAGACCTCCGGCACCTTGATGCTGACATAGGTCGCACCGAGGCCCATGAAGAACTCGCGGTAGAGCTGGGCGCCGCGGATGCGCAGGCCCTCGAGGTTCGGCAGGCCGGCGGCGTCGAGCACGGGTGCCTGGGTCATATAGATATGAAAGCCGAGGCTGCCTTCGGGGTGGGCCAGCAGATAGGCGTTGAGCTTCTGCTGGTGGATCTCGTTGAGCAGGTCCAGCCCGCCATTGGCGCGCAGCTCGGCCGGCGAGACGTTGCCGCCGACGAAGGCGTCGGTCTCGGGCACGTCGCCGGGATAGTAGCTCGACGGGCCGTAGATCATGTCGACGACGCCGCTGCGCACCGCATTTGCCTGTTCCGCGGTCGGCAGAGCCTCGGGGCCGCCGAGCAGGTCGATGCGCAGCACGCCCGCCGCCTCCGCGTTCACGCGCTCGATGAAGCCGACGAAGCTCTGGCTGTACACCGTGCCGAGCGGCAGCATCGAGGTCGCGCGCAGCACTTCCTCGGCACGCCCGGCCCCGGCAAGGACCAGGCCCGCCACAAGGGCGGCGGCAAATATCGTCTGTCGCCTCATAGTGATCTTCCTCCCGCGGCGATTATGAAGAAAAGCCCGCGTGTTGCGAAGGTCCACAGCGCGGATTCTTTGTCCGAGCGGGCCGCCGGCCCCGCTATGCCAGGCAAACAGCGCTTCCGACAGTCCCGACGTGAGCCGAAACCGATGCGGAAATCGCAAGATTGGGCATAGGGGGGTGGGGCTGTCGGCCGATAGGCTCTTGACGACAGGGTTATTGCGGATGCGTATCATTCTCTATGGTTGCGATCTGGAGTGGGTGATGGCATCGGCAAGACGTCAAGCGGGGCGGGAACGCGCGCGTGACGCCGCACTCGGCATGAAGGAAGGCCAACTCGAGGCGGCCTTGGACGCCCTGCCGAGCGGCATGGCGATGTTCGATGCGGCGCAACGCTTCGTCATCTTCAACAGGCCCTATACGGAGATATTGGGTTATCCGCCGGGCTTCGTCCGACCCGGCCTGCCCCTGGCCGAGGCGCTGGACTATCGCTTGGCGCAAGGCCACATCGCCGCCGAGGACGGCGCTGACATCCTCGCCCACCACAGCGCCGGCGAGACCCGGCATATCGAGCAGACGTTCGGCGATGGGCGCAGCGTCACCCTGGATATCTATCCCGTCGGTGATGGCGGCTCCGTTACGGTCGTCACCGATATCACGGACCGCAAACGGCGCCAGGCGGAACGCGACAGTCAACAGGCGCAGTTCCAGGCCGCGATCGAGAATATGTCGTACGGCATCTTCATGCTCGATGCCGAGCACCGCTACGTCATGTTCAACCGGCGTTACATCGACCTGCTGGGGATGCCGGAGGGGTATGTCGAGGTCGGCAGGTCCATTCGCGACGCCATAACCTTTGCTGCCGAGAACGGGTTCTACGGACCGGGCGATCCTGTGGCGCAGGTGGAAGAGCGCATGGCCACCTATAGCGATTCCCGCTACGTCGAGGTCGAACTGGAGACTTCGCTCGGCCGCACGGTAACACTTCGCAGGACAATGGTCGACGGTGGCGGTTCCGTGGCCGTGCTGACCGACATCACCGACCACAAGAAGGCGGCCCGCGAAATCGAGAGGGCCCACGCCCACACCAGATCCAGCATCGAATATGCCAGCCGTATCCAAAAATCGATATTGCCCAACGAGGATCTGCTGCACGACTATTTCAAGGAACACATAATCATCTGGGAGCCGCGCGACATCGTCGGCGGCGACCTCTATTGGATCCGCCGCGAGCGATCCGGCTGCATGCTGGCGGTGTTGGACTGCACCGGCCATGGCGTTCCCGGAGCGTTGATGACGACCATCGCCGTCAGCGCGCTCGATTCCGCATTCAACCAGACCGGCGATCCGGCCAGGCTGATCTCGCGCGTAAACCAGCACGTCAAGACGGCCCTGCGCCAGGAGGGCGAATCCGGCGATTCCGATGATGGCTTGGAGCTCGGTGTCTGCCTGGTCGAGAACGAGCGCCGCCGCATCACATTCGCAGGTGCCCGGTTCGACCTGATGATTGCAGACCGGGCGGAGATCGAAACCATACGCGGGGACAAGTGCGGTGTCGGCTATCGCCGCGTCGAGATGGGGCAGAAATTCACCAACCACTCCTTCGGCTTTCGTCCCGGCAACCGCTTCTATCTGACCACCGACGGTATGGTCGATCAGGTGGGTGGAGAGCGCCGCCGCGCCTTTGGAAAACGCCGCATACGCAGACTTCTTTCGGAGAACTGGTTCTACAGCCTGTCGGAGCAGCGCGAGCGTATCCAGGACGCTTTCGCCGCCTTTCAGGGCGAGGAACTGCGGCGCGACGACGTCACCTTGTTCGGGTTTTCCCCCAGCACGTAGTGCCGGTCGATAGCAAATAGGTGACCAACACACTCGGATTTGTCAGGATAGACCCACGCCGATGCGAGCATTGTGGATTCTGTAGGCAGGACTGGAGAGGACCATGGCACCAAACGAAGTGAGCACCAAAACCAAAGGGGTGAGCGAGAAAGACATTCTTGGCGCCATGCTGAGCAGCATTGTCGATGTTGTCATCGTCATCGATGATTTCGGCTGCATCGAGCGGATTAACCCAGCAGTAAGAAGGGTTTTTGGATTTGACCCGGACGAATTGATCGGCGAGAGCGTGAAGCGGCTCATGCCGGAACGCTATTCGGTCGAGCATGACAGCTACATCCAGAACTATCTCGACACGGGCGAGGCAAAGGTCATCGGCAAGGGCCGGGAAGTGGAAGGCCGGCGCAAGGATGGCAGCGAGTTCACCGCCGACCTCTCCATCAGCGAATTCCACGTCGATGGAACGCGCCGCTTCGTCGGCGTGCTGCGCGATACCGACGAGCGCAAGCGCGCCGAACGCATCATAGAAGAGCAGCGCCGCAATCTTCTCGAGCTCTCCACCCCGGCGATCCAGCTTTGGGACGAGATCGTGCTCATGCCGCTGGTCGGACAGATCGACACGGAGCGGGCGACGATGTTGATCGAGCGCCTGCTGGGCATGATCTCCGAGACCAATGCGTCAGTTGCCATACTCGATGTCACTGGGGTGCCGGTGATCGACACCAATGTCTCGCGTCATCTGCTCAACGCGGTGGCAGCGGCGGGGATGATCGGCGCCCAGGTGATACTCACGGGTATCAAGCCCTCGGGGGCACAGACCCTGGTCCAGCTCGGCGTCGATCTCTCCACCGTCACCACCAAGGGCTCGCTGCGTGCGGGCGTCAACGAAGCGTTGCGCATCGCGGGTTACCGCCTGGTAACGGCGGAGCGTTAGCGCGCGGTGAAGATTCCGGTTCTCCACGCCGGCAACGTGCTCCTGACATCCCTGCAGGACGACCTGACCGACCGGGACTTGCAGGACATGCAGGCGGGCGTGCTCGAGGAGATAGGCCGGAGCGCGGCGGTGGGGTTGGTAATGGATGTCTCGGCGCTCGAAACCGTGGACAGCTATATAGTTCGCATACTCAGCGAGACGGCGCAGATGGCTCGCGTGTTGGGGTGCGAGGTCGTGGTTTGCGGCATTCGCCCGGCCGTAGCTGTCACATTGGTTCGCATGGACCAGGCCAATAGCGATTTCGAGACGGCACTCGATCTGGAGAAGGGGCTCGCATTGATGCGACGGCTCGTGGACGAAGACGCCATTGCCGACGAAGGGACAGAGTCGGATGACGATTCCGCAGCGCCTGACGACGAAACTGATTGACGTTGCCTGCGACCGCGATATCGCGGCGGCGCGCGAAGCCGGCCTGGCGCTGGCCGCCATGGCCGGCATGCGGGAGGGCGACGGTGTCAGGTTCGCCACGGCGATCTCGGAACTTGCGCGCAACACGCTGACCTATGCGGAGCGCGGTGTCTGCCGGCTTGCGCTGACGCTGGACGGCGGAAACTGCCGTCTGGAAGCGCAGGTCACCGACCGCGGCCCGGGCATCGACGATGACGAGTCGGCGCTCTCGCACGACTATTCCACAGGCCGCGGTCTCGGCATCGGTTTGCCGGGTGCGCGCAAGCTTGTCGACGATTTCGATCTCTCGACGTCCGCGGACGGCACGACCGTGCGTATCGCGGTCGAAGGACGTGTCGTGCGGGCGGCGGAGGATACGGGATGAGCCGGGAAGGGATTGCCAAAAGGGCATATCAGGGCGGCCCCCATTGCGGCGACCAATGTGGAATCTTTCATTCGGGGATGCGCACTTTGGCCTGCATGATCGATGGACTCGGCCATGGCGAGGAGGCGGAGGTGGCAGCGCTTGCCGCGCTCGCCTATGTCGAGGCCAATGTCGAGCAATCGATGCCGGATCTCTTTTCCGGCTGCGATGCGGCGCTCAAAGCGACCCGGGGTGCGGCAGTCGGTATCTGCCTGATCGACCGCTCGACGGCGACGCTGGACTATGCGGCCGTCGGCAATACCCGCTTCGCGCTGGTCGGTACGACGCTCGAATATCTATCGGGCGGCAACGGGATCGTCGGTGCGGGGGTCAATCCCATGATTAGCGAGCAACGCAAGATAGAGCATGGCATGAAAGCCGTCATGTGGACCGACGGCATTTCCGAGCTGATAGATTTCGCGCCCTATCGGCAGCTGCTGGAGCACGATGCGAGCGAAGCCGCGAATGCCATTCTCCGCGACAACGCCACGCCAAAGGACGACGCCTGCGTTCTTGTCTGGCGTTAGGGCGTCAACGACCCATGGCAACCATCGACACAGGGCGCGCGCCGCCCATGAAGCGCTCCGGAGCCCGTCAGAATCCCAATTGCCGCGCCGCCAGGTCGCGCATGATCTCTTCCGCACCGCCGCCGATGGCGTTGACGCGTACCTCGCGATAGATGCGCTCCACCTTCTGGCCCTGGAGATAACCGGCACCGCCGAAGGTCTGCACCGCCTCTCTGGCGCAATATTCCATGGTCAGGGTCGCCTGGTTCTTGAGCATGCAGATTTCGGCCACCGGGTTCTCGCCGCGGTCGATGCGCCACGCGAGATTTTCCAGAAAGGCCTGGGTGGCGTTGATCTGCATGGCCATGTCGACCAGCTTGTGACGCACCACTTGATGATCGATCAGGCGTTTGCCGAAGGTCTCGCGCTCACGGGCGTAGTTCACCGTCTCGTCGTAGCAAACCTGGGAGAAGCCGTTGCAGCCGGCGGCCATCATCAGGCGCTCGAAATTGAAGTTCTGCATGACGATCTTGAAGCCCTGGTTCTCCACCCCGATAAGATTCTCCACGGGCACGCGGACCTCGTCGAAATAGAGCGTTGCCGTGTCCGAGGCATGCCAGCCCATCTTCTTCAGCGGCGTGCGCGAGAAGCCGGGCATGTCGGCCTCGATCAGCAGCAGGGAGACGCCATGCATGCCGTCACCGCCGGTGCGCACCGCCGTCGTGACGTAATCCGCCTGCATGCCTGAGGTGATGAAGGTCTTGCTGCCGTTGACGATGTAGTGATCGCCCTCGCGCCTTGCCGTGGTCTGCAAGTTGGCGACATCCGAGCCGCCCGAGGGCTCTGTGATGGCCAGCGCCGCGATCTTCTCGCCTGCCAGCACTTCCGGCACCACGCGCGCCTTTACGGTGTCGGTCGCGGCCCGGATGACGGGCGGCAGGCCGATGGCATGGCTGCCGAGACTGGCCGCCACGCCGCCGGCGCCGGGCCGCGACAGCTCCTGGGCGACGATGATCATGGTGAAGTGGTCCTCCATCATGCCGCCGGCCGAAACCGGATGATAGGCACCGATCAGTCCGACCTCGCCGGCCTTGCGAAACAATGCCCGCGGCAGCAGCTCGGCCTCCTCCCAGGTCTCGACATGAGGCGCGATCTCGTTCTCGACGAAACGCTGCACGGTATCGCGCCAAGCCTCGTGATCGTCTGTGTAGTAGGAACTTGGAGTCATGGTGGGGACCTTTCCGGCATGTCGGGGGCATAATAGACCATCGCAACCGCAAAGCGGTTCCAAACAGGGCGCAAATGCTCTAGATGGATCGCTTCATTTCCGAATACGGGATTTCCCATGCGCGATCTGCATCTGCCCGGCCGCTCGAACGTTCATGCTCGCAAGGGCATGGCTGCCACTTCGCACCCGGCGGCGACGCTGGCCGCTCTCGACATGCTGCGCGACGGCGGCAATGCCATCGATGCCGCGATTGCCGCCGCTGCGGTGCTGGCTGTGGTGGAGCCGCAATCGACGGGCATCGGCGGCGACGTCTTTGCGCTCTATGTGCCGGGCGGCAGCAGTGAGGTGATCGCGCTGAACGGCTCGGGCCGCGCGCCCGCCGCTGCTACCGTGGACTGGTATCGCGAACAGGGCATGAGCGAGATCGCCTTCCGCTCGCCGCACGCGGTTTCCATTCCCGGCGCCATCGCGGCCTGGCAGACCCTGTCGGACGATCACGGCAGGCTGGGGCTCGAGACGCTCCTGCAGCCTGCCATCGCCCATGCCCGCGACGGCTATGTGGTGCACGAGGTGATCGCCAAGGTCTGGGCCCAGGAATTCGACAAGCTCAATGCCACCGATGCGGCGCGCCGGGTCTTCCTGCCCGAGGGCAGGGCACCCGCGAGCGGAGAGATCCACCGCCAGCCGGAACTGGCGGAGACCCTCGCGGCGATTGCATCGGGCGGTCGCGACGCCTTCTACCAAGGGCCCATCGCCGAGGACATGGTGGCATCCCTGCGCTCCCACGGCGGTCTGCAGACGCTCGACGATTTTGCCGCGGCGCGCGCCGACTACGTGACGCCGATCAAGACCGACTATCGCGGCGCCACCATTTACGAATGCCCCCCCAATGGCCAGGGCATCGTGGCCCTGATGATGCTCAACATGCTCTCCGGCTTCGACATGGCCGGGCTCGATCCGCTCGGTGCGGAGCGCTTTCACCTCGAGGCCGAGGCGGCGCGTCTTGCCTATCGCGACCGCAATGCCCTGCTGGCCGATCCCGAGCACGCGGAAGTGCCGGTCGAGCATTTGCTTTCCGCCGGCTATGCGGACGATCTGCGCGCGCTTATCAAGCGTGACAGCGCCCTTGCCGACATGCCGCCGCCGGGCACCGCGCCGCATCGCGACACGGTCTATCTCAGCGTCGTCGACGAGGACCGCAATGCGGTCTCCTTCATCAACTCCCTGTTCCATTCCTGGGGCTCGGGCCTGGTCAGCGAAAAGACAGGGGTGACCTTCCACAATCGCGGCTCGGGCTTCGTCATCGATCCGGCGCATCCCTGCTGCATCGCGCCGGGCAAGCGGCCGCTGCACACCATCATCCCCGGCATGG
>CAZKTK010000099.1:0-9226 GCA_964555535.1 uncultured Rhodospirillaceae bacterium | reverse complement strand
CAACAATCGGCCAAGAAAATGCCTCGGCTACAAAACGCCAAGCGAGATCCTACAAGCCAAAATCGCTGGCGTACTTGGATGTGGATTCTAGGCCGGAACTCTGTGAGACAATTAGGTATTATGTCCCCGGAACTCTGCCGGAACTCTGCTAATTTATCGAATAATATCAATAAATTGACAGTCTTTTCAGTATGCTGTTTTACTAACCTATTGAAATAATTTAGAAATCACTGAAATAAATGGTGTCCGGAACCGAATTGCCGACACGGCTCGGCAAGCTGCGCTGATTGTGGCACACTCGCGCAATCGGTGACTTTCTGGGGGGCTCGATGCACACGATCCGCCAAACTGTCCTGCTGCTGGCGCTGCTGCTGACCGCAGCCGGCGCGCATGCCGAGCAGCGCATCGCGCTGGTTATCGGCAACTCCGCCTATCCCGACATCCCGCTCGCCAACCCCGCTAACGACGCCAGGCTCATGGCCAGCGTCCTGCGCGGCCAGGGCTTCGAGGTGATGGAGGCGATGGATGCCAGCCAGCGCGATATGCAACGTGCCGCGAAGGACTTCGGCAATCGCCTCAAGGCCGCCGAAGGCGAGGCAATCGGCCTGTTCTACTATGCCGGTCACGGTCTGCAGGTGCGCGGCGAGAACTTCCTCATCCCCATCGACGCCGAGATCGAGGACGAGGGCGACGTCGATATCTATGCCATCAGCGCCAACGCCGTCCTGCGCACCATCGAGGATGCCCGCAACGGCCTCAACATCATCATCCTGGACGCCTGCCGCAACAACCCCTTTGCCCGCAGCTTCCGCACGGTCTCGCGGGGGCTCGCGCTGATGGAGGCGCCGACCGGCACGCTGATCGCCTATTCGACCGCGCCGGGTCAGGTGGCCTTGGACGGAGACGGCGCCAACAGCCCCTATACGGAGGCCCTGGCACGCGCCATCGCCGCGCCCGGCATCACCATCGAGCGGGTCTTCAAGAACGCCCGCAACGACGTGCTGGCGGCGACACAGGGCCAGCAGACGCCGTGGGAGGCCTCGTCTCTAACCGGCGAGGACTACTATCTGGTCGGGGCGGCGACGGAAGAGGCACCGGAGGAGCCGGTGGTGTCTCCGACGCCAGCTCCTGCCGCAGGTGATCAGGCAATTGAGCTGGCTTTCTGGGAAGCCATTAAGGACAGCGACGACCCACGCCGCTTCCAAGCGTACATGGAGCAGTATCCAAGCGGCGCCTTCACAGCGATAGCGCGGCTGCGCCTGCAGGAGCTCGGTGAAACAGAGGTCGCGGTTGTCACCCCGCCACCTGAGCCGATGGAGCCCGAACCGGAGATAGAGGTCGAGCCTCTGGACTCGCTGTTGGTGGCGTTGCGCAACAGCAATCTCCGCGCCGGTCCTTCGACCGACTATGACAAGGCAGGGCGTTTAAGCCAGGGTGACGAGGTAACGGTCACAGGGAAGGTGACAGGACGGGACTGGTATCGTATCGCGCTGGCGGATGGCACTGAAGCCTATGTGTGGGCTCAACTGCTAGGGGAGCCGCCCGCGCAGGAACCAGAGCAAATCCCCATCGTTCGGCCAGCACCCGCTTCTGACTCTGATGATCGCCAATCGCTGGTGGTGTGGGAGAACATCAAGGACAGCGCTCGCGCCTCGCATTTTGAGGCATTCCTGGCACGGTATCCGTCGAGCCCGATGGCTCCTACCGCCAGGGATCGGCTAGCCGAGCTTCGGCGAGTTGCCGTGGTAACGCCACCACCACAAGAGCGGAGTATTGAGGACGTGCGGGTTAATAATCAGTGGTGCCAGACTTTCGAAAGTTTTGGAAAAACATACAATGCTGTTATGGATATTAATAATATGACAAGTACTGCTAGTTCTGGAGCGGATATATACTTTACAAAAATATTAAATTACAAAGTATCTGGCGTCATGATAAGTATAAATTATTACTCTAATTCTGAATACTTCGAATTATACATCACAGGAGAATATGAGATGGTTGATTTTAATTTTCTACAGGCCGTTGGTGGATTTACTCGCATAATTTCGGACGGATCAGAGGAGATTGTAAAACATGATCTGTCCAGTGCGCAATCCTATTATATATGTCGATGACTATAGTTGTTACGGTTCTTTGAGGCGTCCGGATCATATTTTGTTTTTCTTTTGGGCTAGGAGTTATGGGGACAGCATACCTATTGTGCAGCAAAAATAGGTATACTGTCCCCTTATATCCATCCGCGGGCACAACGTTGGATGATGACGTCAAGCCTATCAGGCGGCCTTGGCCAACAATTGCGTCAGGTTCGAATGGAAATGGGCAATGGCGCTTTCGAAATGGCCGAAAGTGAAATGACGGTTTGCCTTGCTTGCCAAGCCGGCCTGGATGGCTCGAGCGGCATGGCGATCTTCGTCCAGGCCGGTATCCTTGACGAACCGCGCATCGCGTTTGGCTTCAGCCAGTTTCTCCGCGGCATCGCCGCCTTTGCCGTCTCGGTTCGTGAGCCTGTAAACGATCCATTTGCTTTGGCTCGGGCTGACCGGTTCCATGATGACAAAGAGGCAATGGCTGGAAAGAACCGAAACATGGGCGTTGGGGAACAGCTGATAGACGTCGGTGACCATGCCTTCCAGGCGGCGCTCTTGTGGCGGCACGTTCCGCAGTTTTTCAATTCGCCTGAAAGGAAACACGATCCGCGCGTTGGGACCGTAGGTTTCAACGACGTTCAGGTTGTCAAAGCCATAGGGAAAGAAGGTTTTGTTGTGCAGGGCCTTGATGTGGTAGCCCTCCATGGAGGTTTCCGCCAAGAGCTTCCAATTGGCGTCATCGGTCAGCTCGAAACTGCCAAACAGCGCCTGTTCCGGGTATAGGACTTGCGGTGCCTCGTCGAACGCGGCGGTGGAAACGGCTTCGTCCTGGGTGACGAATACGATGCCGAATTTCTCCTCCGCCTTCACCGCCACCAAGCCATGGCTTTCCTTGTCGACATCCGGAAACCCGTCCGCAGCGGGAATGAAATTCAGACTGCCGTCCAGTCCGTAGGCCCATGCGTGGTAAGGGCAGTTGAAACCGCGGACGCAACCTTCGCCTTCGGCCACGGGCATGCCGCGATGACGGCAGGCGTTTCGGAATGCGCGCACGACGCCATCGTCGCCCCGAACCACCAACAGCGGTGTCAGCGCCGCGGTGCGGGCAATGTAGGAGCCGGCCTCGGGCAAAGCGGCGGATGGGCAAAACGGCACCGGCAGTTTGCGCAGAAGCGCAATCTCTGCATCGAAACGCTCCCGCGAGGTGTAGCTCTCCACGGGCTCCCGCCAGACGACGTCTCCGATGTCGGTGCTCTTGTTGTCAATGTGATGAAATATCCGCTCGATCAGGTCTGCATCATTCAATAGCCGTGACATCCACCTTGCCTCGTGCGCGTTTCGATTTCGGCAAAATTTTTTAGACCGCGAATCGACGTCTGTCCATCCGCCCCGGATATAACGGGACACCATGCCGATATTCGCGCGCCGCCGCGGCGGGCGTTCGCCGGCATGGTGAGGGTCGTGAAAGGCGGCAATGTCGGCATGCGACCGAGCCCGAACGAGGTCGATGCGCGCCGGGTCTTGTTGCTTACGATCCGACCGCGACAGGGGGCCTCGCCCCGCTCAGCGGAGGCCCATGGCCTGAGGCACCTCACCGCCCGCGGCGCGCTCGGGCCCTGTGCAGGCCAGCGCGTGCTCCTCGGCGAAGACGTTGGCGTAGAGGCGGGCGATCCAGGCCCGGCCCTCCTGGGTCGCACGCAGGTATTGCAGCGCCGGCTCCAGATGGGGCTTTGCCGTCCGCCAGAAGAAGGCCGGGTAGTCGCGGCGCAGGTCGGCGGCCGAGTGGAAGCCCAGGCGCGCGGCGGTGCCCGTTTCCTGCAGCTCGGTATAGAGCGCCGACAGGTTGCGCGTGTGGTTGATGTCCCCGAGCTGGCCGATGAAGTCCGCCGCCCGCACCAGCCCCGGCATGTCATCGGTGATCCGACAGTCAGCCAGGTCGGGGACGGGAAAGCGGGTACGCTCGATGTTGTCGCAAATGACTTCGGCGCTGATGACCGCGTGGCCGGCGAAGCGCTCGCGCACAAAGCGCTTGCCGCGGTCGATATGGTAGGCGCAGAGCGCCGCGTCGCTGGCGCCGGGCATCAGGGTGATGCGGCCGCCGGCCTCGTCGGTCACGTACTCGTCCTCGCGGTCGTCGCGCAAGAGCCCGCGCACGAAGCCGATGTCGTGGAACAGCATGGACAGCACGGCGTGCAGCCAATCGCGCGGGCCGACCCCGCCCTCGCTGAGGTGCTTGCCCCTGAGGATCGCCTGGCCCGCTTGCGTGACCATCATGGTGTGGCGCACGTCGTGATAGGGGGCGTCGCCGCCCGCGATGCACTCAAGAGACATGCGCCCGGTGAAGGCGATGATGCCGGGGTAATTGGGCTCCAGCTGCCCGTAGGTCTGCAGATATTCCTCCCTCAGCGGATCGAGGAAGGCGTCTATGGCAAGCGCGGTGGGGTCGAACATGGTGCCTCCTGTCACGGCAGGGCCATCAGTTTCGGCCGATGAGCTTAAGATGGGCAGAGGTTACGGACTCGGGAAGTGAACTTGTTCACAACTTGTGTCAATTTTTTCTCTGCACGCAGAAAACTGTATCAATTCAGCATGTGCGATTAGAGCCCTTCCGGCTTGGATGGAACTGGGAATGTCGCTTGAAAGCCGTGACTTCCGCCAATAGCCTTTGCACAGGCGTTCCGTATTGGAACGTCGGGACGGCATATCCTGACGAGGAGGCATCATGACCCGCGCCGAACTGAAAGCGCTCGTATTGGCGTTCACGGACGCGTTCAATCGAGACGATTTGGATGGCGTCATGGCGCATATGGCCGAAGACGCAGTCTACGATGAGTTCAACGGGCATCGCGCCGAGGGCGCAGCCGCAATCCGCAAGGCATTCGAGCCGCAATTCGCCGGCGAGTTCGGGGTCATGCGCTTCCGCGAGGAAGACCTGATCGTCGACGCAGAGGCGAAGTCCGCGATGATCTCCTGGACCTGTACGCTGTCATCGCCGGTTCGCTTCGGCGGGTGGCGCGGCCTCGACCTTCTCTTCTTCGACGACTCCGGCAAGGTCGTTCGCAAGGAGACCTACGCCAAGACGGAAAAACCCGCGATGAAGCGTCTCAGCCGCTAGCGCAAACTAGCCAGATTCCGCACCATTTGCGCTGCCAGGGCGGCGACGGTCGTGACGGGCCGCATTGTCGGCTTTGGCCCGAAACCCGAGGATGTCGATGAGCGCCGGACACGTCTGCTTGTGGCGCGACCCGGACATGTCACGGGCGAGCGGGTCGCGGGCGCTTCGAAAGTCTCAACGGAGTCAGCCGTATTATGACAGGGACAATCCGCCATCGGCGATGATGGTGTGGCCTTGCAGGTAGGCGGCGAGCGGCGAGGCCAGAAACACGGCCACACCGGCCATGTCTTCGGGCGTCCCCATGCGGCGAAGCGGGATCGCCCGCAGGCTCGCCTCCCGACGCGCCTCATTTTCCGTGGTAACGGTCGTGAGCTTGGTGGGGACCAAGCCGGGCGCCAGCCCGTTCACCCGAATGCCGTCACGCGCCCAAGCGGCGCCGAGGGTCCTGGTGAGGCTGATCGCCGCCGCTTTGGACGCGGCATAGGCCGGATTGCCGATGTTCGCGCGGAATCCGGAAACCGAGCTGACAAGTATCAGGGCCCCATGACTGCCCGCCAGCATTGGCTTGAATTTGGTTGCCGTATGCATGACGGAGTGAAGGTTGACGTCCATCACCGAATCCCAGCCCGGCTTTTCGAACTCGCCTCTCTGATAGCGGACCGTCCCCTGACACAGCACCAGGACATCAAGCGACGCGAAGGGGGGATCGTATGCTGTCAGCGCATCGAAGTCGGTCACGTTAACACATGCGTATCGAAGCCCGGAAAGGTTCGAGCCGTCCTCGCCATGATAGGCCGCCGCCGAATGTCGGGTGCCCCAAACGTGCACTTCCGCGCCACGCAAGCGAAAGCCGTGCGCGATTCCATTGCCGATGCCGCTCGACCCGCCGACCACCAGCACGCGCTGCCCCGAAAAGTCCGTATCGTTCACGTTCCGACTCGCTTCCCTGTCAAGAATGGAGAAATGTGCCGCGCACTGACCGCGAAAATGCCGGTGTTGCGCGGCGGCGGATACCCGATCAGACTAGCGCCTCAGACACTCCAACGGGAAGGGCCTCCCGATGTGGCGTATCACGCATCATCAGAGGTCGGAACAGCCAGGGTACCCGCATGACTGACAGTTTCGAGAACCATGTTGCCGTAATTACTGGTGGGGCAAGCGGGATCGGCCGCGCGGCGGCGGAGCGCTTTGCCAGACGGCGCTGCCGCCTGGTCCTTGCCGACATCGAGCCCGAGGCGCTGGACACAGCGGTTGCCGAGCTCCAAGGCACGGGCGCCGAGGTCATTGGCGTGGTAACGGACGTCAGCCGGGCCGACAGCATGCAGGCCCTGGCGGATGAGACCTTTTCCTGCTTCGGCGCCACGCACTATGTGTTTCACAATGCCGGCGTTGCGGTCACGGGGCCGACGCAGGCCATGTCCGACGCGGACTGGGAATGGCTGATCAACGTCAATCTGTGGGGTCCCATTCATGGCACACAGGCCTTTCTGCCGCGCATGCTCGAACAGGGCGAGCCGGGCCACCACGTGTTTACCGCGAGCTTCGCGGGCATCGTGCCCAACTGCGCGCTCGGCCCCTACAACGTGACCAAGGCCGGGGTCGTCGCCTTGGCGGAGTCCTTGTACAAGGATCTGCGGAACACGAACATTGGCGTGTCCGTTCTGTGTCCGATGCGTGTCGAGACCAAGATCGATGATAGCCACCGCAACCGCCCTGATTCCCTGGGGGGCGCGGCGTCGCACGGCTATTCCGAGGAGGCGCTCGCCGCCCTGCAAGGAAGAACCTTGAGCCCAGACACCGTTGCCGAACTTATTCTCGCGGCGATCGCGGACAATCGACTCTATATTCACACCCACAAAGAGGCGGAACCCCTGTTCCGAAAGCGCGCCGAGCGCATTTTGACGGCATTCGAGAACGCGTTGTAGGGGGCCTCGACCCCAATCCCCTGCCCAAAATTTGTCCCGCAGACCTACCCCGCCAGATCCCGTACCATTTGTGCTGCCAGCGCGGCGACCGCGCGGCGGCGGTATTGGGGTTGGATGAGGGTGGTGCGGACGGGGCTGACGGCCTTCTGGATGGCCTTCTCGAGTGATGTGGCCGCAGCTTGCGTGTCGGCGGCAGGGATTTCCACCACAAGGGGAGCGGAGTTGGTGCCGGTGAGACCCGCGCGGAGTTTGCTTACTTTGCCGTCTTCGGCGACGAGGCCGACGGCGACGCCGGCGAGCGAAA
The DNA here is from genome assembly GCA_964555535.1 of uncultured Rhodospirillaceae bacterium. Lineage (GTDB taxonomy): Bacteria > Pseudomonadota > Alphaproteobacteria > UBA7887 > UBA7887 > UBA7887. Next base: position 1,792 of record CAZKTK010000099.1, on the reverse strand, counting down.
AGTCAATCGAGCCGCGCACGCGGATTTCGCGGTAGGCCGTGCGGAAACCCGGCGCCGGCGGAGCCAGGTGCACGGCGACGACCAGCTCGCCGTCTTTCAGGCCTAAGTGGTCCATGCCGTCGTCCTGCAGCAGGGCATCCAGCGGCACGCGGCGGCGGCCTTGGCCGCCGGCGACCTCGACCTCGGCGCCGTAGAGCGCCAGTGCTGCGGCGAGATCACCGCTATACGTGGCGTAGCAGCGCTTGCTGGTGGGCACCACGTGGCAGGTCTCGCCGCCATATTTGAGGCAGTAGTCGTTGCTCTTGCGCCACCATTCGCTCTGGTTATAGAACATGCAACGAGTATCTAGGCAAAGATTGCCGCCGACCGTGGCTGTGCCGCGATGGGTCGGCCCGGCCACCGCCCCGGCGGCCTGGGCCAGGGCGGGGTAGCCTTCGCAGCCCGCGGCAAGCGTCTCCAACGTCACCATGGCGCCGATATGCCCGCCGTCGAGGCTGCGCAGCTCGTCGCAGCCGCCGAGATCGATGACGGTCCCGGTATCCACCAGCCCGCGGCGCATGTTGGGCAGGAGATCCGTGCCGCCGGCGAGGATGCGGGCGCCGGGATTCGCCGCCCGCGCCGCCACCGCGTCTTCCACGCTTTCCGGGCACAACAACCGGAAATCGGGCAGCAGCTCCATCAGCCGGCCCTCTTCTTTGCCAGTGCCTTGAACAGGGTGTCGGGCGTCATCGGGCAGTCGGTCGGGCGGTGGCCGGTGGCATCGGCTATGGCGGAGGCCAGCGCGGGCAGGAAGCCCGACAGCGAGCCCTCCCCCGCCTCCTTGGCGCCGAAGGGGCCGTTGGGGTCGTCGCTCTCGACGATCTGCACGTCTATGTCTGGGGAGTCCACGAAGGTCGGCACGCGGTAGTCGATCAGGTTGGCGTGCACGGGCAGGCCCTCGTGATAGCGGTTCTCCTCTGAGAGCGCCTGGCCCATGCCCATCCACACCGAGCCCTGCACCTGGCCTTCCACAGCCAGGGGATTGAGCGCCTTGCCGCAGTCGTGCGCCACCCAGACCTTCTCCACCGTCACCTGCGCCGTCACCGGATCGACCGAGACCTCCACGGCCTGCGCGGCGTAGGAGAAAGCCATGGTCGAGCCCACGGCGGCGCCGCGATAGGCGCGCCCGCCCTGGGCCTCCTTGGGAGTCGAGAAATGCCCGCTGACCGTGATGGTGCCGTTGTCCGCCAGGGCTTGCGTGACGATCTCGCCGTAGTCGAGCCCTTTGTCCTGAGAACCCGCTACCCGATAGACCTCGCCCGCGACCTCTATCTCCTCCGGCGCCGCCTCGAGTTTGTTGGCCGCCGCCTTGACCAGCACCTGTTTCAGCGCTTCCGCCGCCTGGATCGCCGCATTGCCCACCATGAAGGTGACGCGCGAGGAATAGGACCCGTTGTCCTTGGGCGTCACGGCGCTGTCGCTGGCGACCACGCGCAAACGCTCCGTGCCGAGCCCCAGCACCTCGCCGACGCATTGCGCGACCATGGTCGACGAGCCCTGGCCGATCTCGGCCGCACCGGTGAGCACGGTCACGGCGCCGTCCCAGTCGAGCTTCAGCGCCACGGTCGCGTGAGGCTCGCCGGTCCAGTGCACGGGCTTGGCGGCGCCGCTGACATAGTGGGAACACGCCATGCCGATGCCGCGCCCCGGCGGCAGCTTGCCGTGCTTCGCCCCCCAGCCCGAGGCCTGCTCCACCTTGTCTAGGCATTCCGGCACGCCGTAGCTGTTGACCATCAAATCGTTCGTCGTAAAA
>CAZKTK010000098.1:0-9266 GCA_964555535.1 uncultured Rhodospirillaceae bacterium | reverse complement strand
TCAGCGACGCCGCCTCGGCGCTGGACTGGCTGCATTCCTACAACCCCAACGCGCCGGCAGTTTGGATCGGCGGCTTTTCCTTCGGTGCCTGGATCGCCATGCAGCTCCTGATGCGCCGTCCTGAGATCGACGGCTTCGTGACCGTGGCGCCGCCGGCGAGCATGTACGACTTCTCCTTCCTGGCGCCGTGCCCGGTTTCGGGTCAGGTCGTCTATGGCGACCAGGACACCATCGTCGAGGAGGATGCGGTGCGTAAGCTGATCGACAAGCTGTCGAGCCAGAAAGGCGTCGAGATCGACTTCCACCTTGTTGAGGGCGCAGATCACTTCTTCAACAATCACTTGGAGACGATCTCGGGCCACCTCACCGATTACGTAAGCGCCCGGGTATCCGAAAAGGTGGGCCAAGGCTGAACGTCACGCCGCAACCGCGGCAACTTGACAGAATACCCGCCGAGTGATTTACGGGCCTCGGAGCCGGCCTCTCCATAAAAGGGCCCGCGGAATTTGATCGGGCAGCTTGCACCGCGAAAATAATGCTAAAGCGCCACGGGGATTGCTCCCGTGGGCCCGTGGTGTCCACAAGACGGGAGCAATGTCATGACCGTTCCAACACCAGATTCCTTTGCGGAAGAGCGCAACTGGCGCCCGGCCACATGCCTTGTGCGCGGCGGCACACGACGCAGCGAACACGGCGAAACCAGCGAGGCGCTGTTTCTCAATTCCGGCTTCGTCTACGACCGCGCCGAGACCGCCGAGGCACGCTTTGCGGGCGAGGCACCCGGTTTCGTCTATTCCCGCTACAACAATCCCACGCTCGGCATGTTCGAGCGCCGCATGACCCTGCTCGAGGATGCCGAGGACTGCCTTGGGACAGGCAGCGGCATGGCCGCCGTCTTCGCCGCCCTGATGTGCCAGCTTCGCACCGGCGACCGCGTCGTCGCGGCCCGGGCCATGTTCGGCTCCTGCTTCTATATCCTCGACGAACTGCTGCCGCGCTTCGGCATAGAGACGGTCTTCGTCGACGGTCCCGACCTCGATCAGTGGCGCGATGCGCTGGCACGTCCGACAGCCTGCGTCTTCTTCGAAACCCCGGCCAATCCGACCCTCGATCTGGTCGATATCGCCGCGGTCTGCAAACTCGCCCATGAGGCGGGCGCCAAGGTCGTCGTCGACAACGTCTTCTCGACCCCGCTCTTGCAGAGCCCGCTGACCTTGGGCGCGGATATCGTCGTCTATTCGGGCACCAAGCACATCGATGGCCAGGGCCGCTGCCTCGGCGGCGCGGTGTTGGGCAGCGAGAGCTTCGTGCGCGAGACCCTGCAGCCCTTTACGCGCCATACCGGGCCGGCGTTGAGCCCGTTCAATGCTTGGATCCTGCTCAAGGGGCTTGAGACCTTGCCACTGCGCGTCGATGCACAATGTCGCGGCGCCGTGCGTATCGCCGACGCGCTCGACGCCCATCCATCGGTCGAACGCGTGCGCTACCCCTTCCGTGACGACCACCCGCAGATCGCCCTGGCACGGGCGCAGATGCGGGGCGGCGGCACTGTGGTGAGCTTCGAGGTGGCCGGCGGCAAGGCAGAGGCCTTCGCCGTGCTCAATGCCCTCAAGCTGATCGACATCTCCAACAATCTCGGCGATGCGAAAAGCCTGATCACCCATCCTGCCAGCAGCACCCACCGCTCCATGAGCCCGGAGGCAAGGGCGCAGATCGGTGTCACAGATTCGCTGGTGCACCTCTCGGTCGGCCTCGAAGACCCGGAAGACCTGATCGAAGACCTGCTAGGCGCGATGGAGCACGCCGCCTGACACCGGTGTGCGGCAGCCTGTGGTTCCCGGGTAGGTAAGCGGCAGACCCTTCAGGGATCGCAGAGCGAAATAGGCGAAGGCGTGCGCCTCCAGCGCGTCGCCGTCCCAGCCGACCGCTTCGACCGCATCGACCCGTGCCCCCAGCCTCTCGGTCAGCGCCGCCATCAGCACCGGATTGTGGCGACCACCGCCACAAACCAGCCAGCGCGATACGGGCGCCGGGAAGTGTTCCGCTGCCAGCGCCACGGTCGCCGCTGTGTAAGCGACCAGCGTCGCGGCGCCATCAGCGGGCGAGAGGCTGGATACAAGCCTGCCGGCGAAGTGGTCGCGGTCGAGCGATTTGGGCGGAGGCGCTGCGAAATACGGATCGGCGAGCAAGGTGTCGAGTGCCGCGGCATCGATCTCGCCCGTTGCTGCCAGCCGCCCGTCTTCGTCGAGCGGCCTGCCCGTATGCACGAGCGCCCAATCGTCGAGCAAGGCATTGCCGGGCCCTGTGTCGAAACCCAGCAGGGCGTCGTCGCCTTCGCCGATCCACGTGACATTGGCCACGCCTCCGACATTGAGAACCGCAAGCGGTCGCTCGAGTCCGCTGGCCAATGCCCGGTGGTAGACCGGCGCCAGCGGCGCCCCCTGGCCGCCGGCGCGCATGTCGGCGGAGCGCAAGTCGTTGACCACGTCTATACCAGTGAGCGCCGCCAGCCTGTCACCGTCGCCGATCTGGCAGGTGCGGCCCTGTTCGGGCCGGTGCCACAGGGTCTGGCCGTGGAAGCCGATGACATCGATGTCGGCCGCCGCCACCCCGGTCCTGTCGAGCAAGGCGGTTACGGCCTCGGCATGGGCCTCTGTGAGAGCCACTTCGGCGTCTTCGTCGAGCGCGCGCAACCGCGCCCTCAATGCCGCATCGTAAGGCCGTGTCAGGGAAGGGCCGGGCTCGACGACCCCCTCGCCGTCGCTGCTCAGGAGCGCAGCATCTATGCCATCGGCCGAGGTGCCGCTCATCAGACCGATCGCCCTCATCGGCCGCGTTGCCGCTGACGCGGCCCTATGTTAAGCACGCCCATGGTCCAACTTACCTCCGAATTCCTGCGCACCATCGTCGAGCGCGGCTACCTCCACCAGTGCACCGACCTCGAGGCACTCGATGCGCGCGCCGCGCGCGAGACCATTGTGGCCTATATCGGCTTCGATGCCACTGCCGATAGCCTTCATGTGGGCAGTTTGTTGCAGATTATGCTGCTGCGGCGCCTGCAACAGGCCGGGCACAAACCGATCGTGCTGATCGGCGGCGGCACCACGCGCGTTGGCGATCCGTCTGGCAAGGACAGCGCCCGCCAACTGCTTTCGCGAGAGGATATCGCGGCCAATGCTGCCGCCTTGCGTGGCGTCTTCGACCGCTTCCTCACCTTCGGCGACGGTCCCACGGACGCCATCATGGTCGACAACGACGAATGGCTCGACGCGCTGGTCTATCTCGATTTTCTGCGCGACTACGGCCGTCACTTCTCGGTCAACCGCATGCTCGGCTACGAGTCGGTCAAACTCCGGCTGGAGCGAGAGCAGCCCCTGAGCTTCCTCGAATTCAACTACATGGTGCTGCAGGCCTATGACTTCCTCGAGCTCTGGCGGCGCTACGATTGCCGCCTGCAATTGGGTGGCTCGGACCAGTGGGGCAACATCATCGGCGGGGTCGAGCTTGGCCGCCGCGTGGACGGCGAAACCTTTTACGGCCTCACCGCGCCGCTGATCACCACGGCGGCAGGCGCCAAGATGGGCAAGACGGCAGCCGGTGCGGTCTGGCTCAATGCCGACAAGCTCTCGCCCTACGACTACTGGCAGTTCTGGCGCAACACGGAAGATGCCGACGTCGGTCGTTTCCTGCGCCTGTTCACGGACCTGCCGCTCGACGAGATCGCCCGCCTGGAAGCACTCGATGGCGCCGAGATCAACGCCGCCAAGAAGGTGCTCGCCAACGAGACAACCGCTTTATGCCACGGCCGCGCGGCAGCGGAGATGGCGGAAGCGACAGCGGCCGAAACTTTCGAGCGCGGCGGCTCGGGCGAAGCCCTGCCGGAAGTCACTGTGCCCGGCGCCGATCTCGACCAAGGCATCGCCGCCTTCCGTCTGTTCACCATGGCTGGGCTGTGCGCCTCGAACGGCGAGGCACGGCGCCTGCTGCGGGGCGGCGGCGGACGCCTCAATGGCGAGCGCATAGAGGCTGAGGATCAGAGCATCGGGCGGGAAGCCTTGGATGCCGGCGGTGCCCTGAAGCTATCGGCGGGGCGCAAGCGCCACGCGCTGGTGAGACCCGACTAGGCGAGAATTAAATGGTGACAGTTACCTATTTCGCGGCTGAGTGGGAAATAGGTAACTGTCACCGGTTATTGCTCAGCGCGTTTCATGGTGTCCGTCAGGGTGATCGCCAGGCGATCCTCGACCACCATGACCTCGCCCTTTGCCACCATTTGCTCGTTCACATAGATGTCGACGGGATCGCCGACCAGGCGGTCGAGCTCGAGCACCGCGCCACGCCCCATCTTCAGCAGCTGGCTGACAGGAATTTGCGCCGTCCCGAGCACCGCCGATATCTCGACCGGCACTTCGTACACCGCGCCACTGTCGTCGCCCGCGCTTTCCGCCGCGCCTTCGCCTTCGGCTATCTCGGTTCCGTCGTCTTCTTCGGCCATCGCTCAGCGTCCTTTTCAGGCCCCGTTGCCGCGATCATGGACAATAATACTTAACCCCGGGTTAGCGCACCAGCCGGCTGTCCGTGGGATCGGTATCGCCGCCCTCGCCCGGCTCGAAGCCGCCCAGCAGTTCGCGCAGGATCCCCGGCGCCAGAGCGGCAAGCGGATTAACCGTAACCTCGGGGGCCTCGCGCGGTCCTTTGACCGCATAAGTCGCTGCGAACACGCCTTTGCCTTCGCCGCCTGTCAACACGTCACCGATCACGGGAATATTGCCGAGCGCCGAATTGAGAATGTAGGCGGGCACGATGGTGCCCTTGAGATCGGCCATGTCCCGGTCGAGATCGACGTCGCCTTCCATGGTGATGCCGAAGGAAAGGCCATAGGCGCGCGCGTCCTCGAAGCGGACAACCGAGCCATCGTAGGAAAACGGCGCGTTGAGCCTGTCGAAAGGCATGCCGTCGCCGCCCAGCATCTCGAGAGCACCGGTGATCGAAACCGCACTCAGAATGCGCGCCAGGACCGGCGCATCGACAATATGGAAGTCGTCAATCTCGAAGGCGCCGGTAATGGGCGCATCGGCGCGGGAATCGTCGACAAGCGCCTCTATCTGCATGGCACCGCCTACCATGTTGCCGGTCAGGCCCAAGGCCGCAACGACAGCGCCGGCATTCGCCGAGGTCAGCACCGCAACGCGCTTGTACGCGCCGGTGCTGGCAAGGCGCAGGCTCAGGTCTCGCGCCTCGCCGAAAGCGAAATCGAGGCTGGCCTGGGTCAGACGGCGGCCATCGTATTCCGCCTTGGCATTCACTTGATGCAGCAGGATGTCGTCGCCCGCCACCACGAGATCGACAGCGGCATTGAGGTCGATCGGCGCAACGCCGGTCACGTCCGGCGCGTCCTGGACATGAGCCATGAGCGGCCGCAGGTCGAGGCTCGATCCGCTGACGCCGACGATCAGCTGACCGTCGGTCTCAAGCCGCACCGAGCCGCGGATGTCGGTCAAGCCGGCGGCGAGCCGATCGAAGCCCACTGTCCAGACACCGCTCGGGTCGCGTTCGGCGCTTCCGGCAGCGGCCAGGCCGTCCGCAAGCAGACCGAACTGTGTCAGACGCCGCAAGGCGCCATCCTCCCAAGCCAGGGCAAACCGCGCCTCCGCCTGTCCGCCAACAGGCTTGTGCCAATCGAGCTCCGGCAAGGAAAGCTCCGCCGCCTTGCCATCAATGTCGAGCTCCCCGGTCAGCTCGCCTTCGCCCTCCTCCACCAAGCGGAGCTCGACCGCAAGGGGACCGCGGATCGCCGGATCGGCCAGCCCTGCCCGAATTCGGGCAGCGTCGTCTATGGTCCCGCTGACATCGAGCCTGCGCTTGACCGATGCCGTCGCCTGCGAAAAATTCTCTCGCCAATGAAATTCGACCGGCGTCCCGGCAAGCAAGCCCTCACCGCTCAAATCGAAGCCGGCCCTGTCCAGCAGCAAGGCGGCCTGGCCATTGCGCAGTCCGCCTTCAACAAGGTCGCCCATGGCATGGCCGGGCACCGCCAGGTCGAAGAGATCCGCGCCGAGGCCGATTTCCATGCTGCTCAACGGCGGATCGTTGAGCAGCGGCAGAGACAGAAAGAGCTCGCCCTGCACCTCACCGGCAATGTCCGCCGGGTCGAGACCTATGGTGTGTGCATAGCCGAAGGGCGGTTGATCGAGCGCCGCCAGAGCGCCGGCCAGACCGCCGGAAAAGCTGACATCGACCTCGGCAACGCCGACAACGTCGCGCTCGGCATCGATAATCACGTGAGCGCCATGTATCGCGAACGGACCGGCGGAGCCGGCAAGAACCTCCGCCGTGAGACCGCGAGGATCGAAGCGTCCGGTACCGTCCATACCGACGACAGGCGGCATGCCGGGCATGTATGCGACATTTGTTCCGGAGACGCGAAACACCCCGACTACCGCCTCCGGCCTGAGGTTCTCGCCGGGCCAGTCCGCCGTGCCGAGATCAAGCGTTATGGTCATCTCCTCGACCGTGCCGCCACTCATCCTCTCGACCACCCATTCGCGTCCGTTGGGGGTGACCGAAGCCGGCCAATAGCGGCCTATGCTATCCATGGGAACATTGGCGAGGCGAATTTCGGCCTTAGTGTCGGGTGCGGACCAATCGCCGGAGAACTCCCCCGCCATGGCGATGCGCGGGCCGCCGAAATCCGCTGCCAGCGTATCCAGGGAAAGGGTGGTCAGGGCACCGTCGAGGCGACCGCTGACACGCAGGTCGACGATCGAGCGCAATGCCTCCGGCGCGATAGGCAGAGGCAGGGCGAGGCCGCCAGGTCCGCCCGCGAAATCGAAAACGATATCGCCCAATGCACCATCGGCCCCGACGATGACGTCGACATAACCGGTCAGCGGCAGGTCCATATCCGCCAGGCCGGTCAAAGTGGGGTGCGCCGCGGCCAGCGCCGCGGGCACCAGGCGGTCGAAATTCACGGTCAGATCGAGGCGCGCCTCGCCGAGACGGTATTGCGCCTCGACATCGAGCTCTATCTCTTCCTCGCCGACCGCGAGCCCGAGGGCGGCCCGGGAGCGAACACCGCCTTCGTGGCGCTCGAGCAACAACTCCCTCACCGGCGCCGACCAGTCGATATCGAGGCCATCGTCCCGCACCGAGATATGGCCTTCGATAAGGCTGATGCGACGGAGGTAGCCGCCAGCCATGTCGCGGTCGAGTGGCAACAGCAGCTCATCGAACAGGGCATTGCCCACAGCCTCGTCCGATTCGCCGACACGGTTGGCAAAGCCAAGGTCGATCTTGCCGTCGACGCCGCGGGTAATACGCACGCTGGGTCCGAATAGCTCCAACTCCGTTGGCGCAACCAATCCTTTCAAAAGGGCAGGAATGCTGATCTTGATGCCCATCTCCGGCACACCGGCCATGGCCGATGCGTCGGTCCGATAAGCGCTGACGCCAATGGCGCGAACGTCGAATGTGCGCTCCCAGCCTTGCCACGAAAGCACCAGGTCGTCGAAATAGAAACGGAAATCGGGATTATCGGCGCTTAAGGATTCCTCGACATAAGGCGCAAGAATGGCCAGGGATACGGGTCCGGTAGAGAGGCGCCAGACACCGAGGCCAAAAGCCACGGCCGCAAGGCCGATGGCGATGCCACAAACGTGGTAGACCAATTTTGTCGTGGGACCGATCACGGTTTCCGTAGTGTATCCATTGCGGCAAAGAGAGCGAATGCTGGAACCTCCTAACATTAGAGCCATACCTGCCGCCAGCGATGCGGACGCGGCGGCGCGCGGTCTCGACGATTGGCGCAGCGCGGCCGACGGCGCCCTGCTCGACGACGAAACGGGCACGGCGGTGCTGCAAGCCCTGTTCGGCAATGCACCCTTTCTCGGCCAATGCGCACTGCACCACCCGGAAAGCCTGGTGGACACCTTGCAGTTCGGCCCCGCCGAAGCACTGGCAAAGCTGGTCAGCCACGTCGAAGAGCAGGCCGCAGCAGCACGCACCGACGAAGCCGGGACCATGGCGCTCCTACGCCAGGCCAGGCGCCGGGCGGCGCTGATCATCGGCACGGCCGACGTGGCATTGGGCTGGTCAGGAGTGCGTGTAACCGCGGCGCTGAGCCGTTTCGCGGCCGGCGCTTTGCGGATCGGCGTCGACCATTTGTTGGCCGTGGCGACTGAGTCGGGCGATCTGGCACAGCTTGATCCAGCCCATCCGGGCCGTGGCTCCGGCTTCGTCGTGCTCGGAATGGGCAAGCTCGGCGGCGGCGAGCTCAACTATTCCAGCGATGTCGATCTGATCGTGCTCTACGATCCGGATATCACGCCCTACCGGGGACGGCGGGAGCTGCCGGACTTCTTCGTCCGCCTGACCCGCAAACTTGCCGGCTTGATGGAGACACCGACCGGAGACGGCTATGTCTGCCGGGTAGACCTCAGGCTGCGACCGGACCCCTCGGCAACACCGCCTGCCATATCCCTGCCGGCGGCCGAAGGCTATTACGCCAGTCTGGGGCAGAATTGGGAGCGGGCGGCGATGATCAAGGCTCGGCCCGTGGCAGGGGACGGCGACGCCGGCGTCGCCTTTCTCAAGGCGCTGCGACCGTTCATGTGGCGCAAGCATCTCGACTTCGCGGCTATCCAGGACATCCATTCCATCAAGCGCCAGATCCACGCCCACAAGGGCGGTGCCGAGGTTGCGGTGAACGGCCATAACGTCAAGCTCGGCGCAGGCGGCATTCGCGAGATCGAGTTCTTCGCGCAGACCCAGCAGCTCATCTGGGGCGGGCGCTATCAGTCCCTGCGTGTCCGCCGCACGGAAGCGGCCCTGCACGCCTTGCACGCGCTCGAACGGGTCACCGACGCAGAAATGCACGAGCTGATCGAATCTTACTGGTATTTGCGCCGCGTCGAGCACCGGCTGCAAATGGTGAACGACCAGCAAACCCACGTGCTGCCGGAAGACGATGAGGGCATGGCCAGGATCGGGACATTCCTCGGATATGACAGCCTCGGCGCCTTCGTGGACCATCTGCGCGGCCACCTGGAGAGGGTCAGCGCGCATTGCGGCCGTCTGTTCGAGGATGCGCCGGGCTTGGCGGCGCAGGACTCCGTTGGCGGCAATCTGGTCTTTACCAGCGGGGACAACGATCCCGGAACCATGGAGACCCTGACGCGCATAGGATTTCGCAATCCCGCCGCGGTCTCGAATGCCATCCGCGCCTGGCATCACGGGCGCATTCCCGCCACCCGCAGCACGCGCTCGCG